>JBFWNZ010000005.1:0-30344 GCA_050250795.1 Alphaproteobacteria bacterium
TGCGGATGCCGGCATTCCGACCGCCGTCATGGCGGCGCCGATGATCCCGGCCCTGAACGACATGGAACTGGAAGCCATCCTGGAGGCCGCGGCGAAGGCGGGCGCGACCGGCGCCGGCTATGTGCTGCTGCGCCTGCCGCTGGAAATCCGCGACCTGTTCGTGGAATGGCTGGAAACCCATGCGCCGGACCGGGCATCGCGGGTCATGAAGCTGGTCCGCGACACACGCGGCGGCCGCGACTACGCATCGCAATGGGGCGAACGCATGCGCGGGACCGGCCCCTATGCGGACCTGCTGCGCCAACGCTTCAAGCTGGCCATCGCGAGGCTGGGCCTGGACCGCCGCCGGCACGATCTGGACATATCGCAATTCCGGCGCCCGCCGCGGCCGGGGGACCAGATGTCGCTGTTCTAGCCCCTGCCCAAGCGGCCGGGCCCCATGCTAGGGTGCGCCGCAGCATGGAAGGCGGACTTCACCTCACCGGTATCGCCATCGTGGCCGTCGCGGCCACGCTCTGCGGCATGCTGATGACCCGCCTGCGACAGCCCCCCATCGTCGGATACATCATGGCGGGCATGCTGCTCGGCCCGTCGGGGCTGGGACTGGTCGAGGATCGGGAGCAGGTGGCGCTGCTGGCCGAGCTTGGCGTGCTGATGCTGCTGTTCTTCATCGGCATCGAACTGTCCCTGCGCAGCTTCCGGCGGATGTGGCGGCTTGCCCTGTTCGCGACGCTGATCCAGATCGGGGCAAGCCTTCTGATCATGCTGCCCCTGATGCGCTTCCTGGGCTGGACGCCCGCCCAGGCGGTGCTGTGCGCCTTCGTCCTGGCGATGTCCAGCACGGCGGTCGCCATCGCCATGCTCAACGATATCGACGAGTTGCGGACCCGGACCGGGCGGATCGCCGTCGGCGTGCTGATCGCCCAGGACCTGGCGGTCGCACCGATGCTGCTGATCGTCGGCGGCATGGCCGGGGACGGCATCGGCATCGCGCTGGTCGTGAAGGTGGCCGTCTCCATCGGGCTGCTGGTGCTGGTGATCCGCTATTTCACCCGGCGGCAGAAGATATCGCTGCCGCTCGCCGCGATGGTCCACCGCAAGGAAGTGATGGCTATCGCCGCCCTGGGCTGGTGTTTCGGCTTCGCCGCCGTCGCCGGCCTGCTCGGCCTGTCGCCGGCATTCGGCGCGTTCCTGGCCGGGCTGCTGGTGGGCAACAGCGCCGAGCGCCAATCGGTCTACGAGACCGCGGAACCGATCCAGGCCGTCCTGCTGATGGTGTTCTTCCTGTCCATCGGCCTGCTGATCGACCTGCGTTTCCTGCTCGACAATCTGGTGCTCGTGCTGGGGCTGTGGCTGTTCACCGCCGTGTTCAAGACGGCGATGAACACGGTCGCGCTCAGGATTCTCGGCGAGCGCTGGCAGGGGGCGTTCCTGTCGAGCCTGGTTCTGGCGCAACTCGGCGAGTTCTCGTTCGTGCTCGGCGGCGTCGCGCTCAGCCTCGCGATCATCGACGCGGAAATCTACCGGCTGATCGTGGCCGTGACCGTGCTCTCGCTGATCACCGGCCCCCTGTGGCTCGACGCCGCCCGGCGCCTGAATCGCGCTATGGAGACCATGGACTCCGTCAACGGCCTGCTGGGCCGGGTCTATGGCCGCCGCCGACCGCCGCCCCAGGCCGATGCCTGACTTCGCGCTCGAAACGACGGCCCGGCGCGAGCATGCCGGGCCGGTGGCGGGCATCGACGAGGCCGGCCGCGGGCCCTGGGCCGGCCCGGTGGTTGCCGCGGCGGTGATTCTCGATGCCGACCGGCTTCCCGGACCGCTGCTGTGCCGGATCGACGATTCCAAGCGCCTGACCCGAGAGGCCCGAGAGGCCGTGTTTTCCGAAATGACGCGGTATGCCGCGGTCGGCATCGGGGTCGCGGAGGTCGCAGAGATCGACGCGATCAATATCCTGCAGGCGACCATGCGGGCGATGGGCCGCGCGGTGGAAGCGCTCGGGCAGCCCGTCGCAATCGCGCTGGTCGACGGCAACCGGCCGCCGCCCCTTCCCTGCGCCGTTCGCACAGTGGTCGGCGGAGACGGGCTGTCGCTGTCCATCGCGGCGGCATCGATCGTGGCGAAAGTGACCCGCGACCGGATGATGGCCGATCTTGCCGGAACGCATCCCGGATATGGCTGGGAGCGCAATGCGGGATACGGCACGCCGGAGCATTCGGCCGCCATGGAACGGCTGGGCATCACGGTCCAGCACCGCCGCTCCTTTGCCCCGGTTGCCAAATATTGCCTGCCGATTACCGTCGAGACTCAAGATATAGTATTGAAAATTAAATAGATTGACGGCCGAATCGGGCCGAATCATGCTTCCCGCGCCAAAGGGGAAGCAAAACGATGTCTATACTCAAGACAAACAGAATAATTCACGGGGACTCCATTGAGGTCATGTCGTCCCTGCCGGCCGCTTCGGTGGACATGATCTTTGCCGACCCGCCCTATAATCTCCAGCTCGAAGGCGAACTGCACCGGCCCAACAATACGCGCGTCGACGGGGTCGATGCCGACTGGGACCGCTTCGGCAGCTTCGCCGATTACGACCGCTTCACCCATGACTGGCTGGCCGCCGCGCGCCGGCTGCTGAAGCCCGACGGCACGCTGTGGGTGATCGGCAGCTACCACAACATTTACCGGGTCGGCGCGATCCTCCAGGACCTGGGCTACTGGATCCTGAACGACATCGTCTGGGTGAAGACCAACCCGATGCCGAATTTCCGCGGCCGCCGCTTCACCAATGCGCATGAAACGCTGCTGTGGTGCGCACATTCGCGCGACAGCGCCTACACCTTCAACTACACGGCCATGAAGTCGCTGAACGACGACCTGCAGATGCGCAGCGACTGGGTCATCCCGATCTGCACCGGGCATGAGCGGATCAAGGACGCGGCCGGCGCCAAGGCGCATCCGACGCAGAAGCCGGAAGCCCTGCTGCATCGCGCCATTGTCGCCGGCAGCGATCCGGGCGACGTGATCCTGGACCCGTTCTTCGGCACCGGCACGACCGGCGCCGTCGCCAAGCGCCTAGGCCGGCGCTTCATCGGGATCGAGCGCGATGCAGGCTATGCGAAGGTCGCGGAAAAGCGGATCGCCGCCGTGCCGGAAGCGTCCGCGGCCGATGTGATGACCACGCCCTCGCCCCGCCGCGAGCCGCGCGTGCCCTTCGGCACCCTGGTCGAGCGCGGCTACCTCAATCCCGGCGACCGGCTGATCAGCCCCTGCCGGCGTTTCGCGGCGACCGTGCGCGCCGATGGCAGCGTCGCCGCCAGCGGCCATACCGGCGACCATCGCGGCTCGATCCATCAGGTCGGCGCCGCGCTGCAGGGCGCGCCGTCCTGCAACGGCTGGACCTTCTGGTGCATCGCTGTCGAGGGACGCACCGTGCCGCTGGACACGCTGCGCCAGAAGCTGCGGGCGGAGATGCACTGACGCGTCAGGTCACGCGCAAGACATGGGCCACGACCTTCTTCATGACGGTCGGCAAGGCCTGACCGCCGAAGCGGTCCGGCAGGCACCAGAGGCAGCCCAGCGGCGCCGCGGCATCGCTGCGGCCGGCCATCACCGTCAATTCCAGGTCGAAATGCGTGAACCCATGCCGCACCACGCCCGGCAGCGAATGCCAGTGGCGCGCGCGCAACGGTGCCGCGGCGGTCGGGTCTTCGGATAGCGGCGCCGGCAGCCAGTCCGTCGACGGCACCTCCATCATGCCGCCCAGAAGGCCGGATTCGGGACGGCGGCGCAGCAGCACCGCGCCGTCCGCGCGCACGATCCAGAACGCCGTGCCGCGACGCAGCGGCTTCGCCGCCTTGGCACGTTTCGCCGGCAGGGTCTCGGCGATGTCGCGGCCGGCGCAATCCGCCGACCAGGGGCACAGCATGCAGCGCGGCTTGCGCGGCGTGCACACCGTGGCGCCAAGGTCCATCGCCGCCTGGGCGTAGTCGCCGGGGCGTTCGTCCGGCGTGACCCGGTCGGCGAGCGCGTAGAGCGCCTCTTTCGAATCGGGCAGCGGTTCGACGACGCGGAACAGCCGCGCCATCACCCGTTCGACATTGCCGTCCACCACCACGGCGCGGCGGCCGAAGGCGATGGCGGCGATGGCCGCCGCCGTGTAGCGGCCGATTCCAGGCAGTTCGCGCAATCCCGGCTCGGTCTCGGGAAAGGCCCCGCCATGCGCCGCGGCCACGACCTGCGCGCATTTATGCAGGTTGCGGGCGCGGGCGTAGTAGCCGAGCCCCTGCCAGGCATGCAGCACGTCGTCGAGCGGTGCCGCGGCCAGCGCCCCAACCGTCGGCCAGCGTTCCAGAAACGCCTGGAAATAGGGTGCGACCGCCACCACCGTCGTCTGCTGCAGCATGATCTCGCTGAGCCAGACATGGTACGGGTCGGGGCGCATGCCGGGCGGCGATCGCCAGGGCAGATGCCGGCGGTGCCGGTCGTACCAAGCGAGCAGCCGGTCGGCGAGGGTCACGGCAGCAGTGGCCGGAAGGGCGTCCATCCGCCATGATTAGCGGAAGCGCAATGGCGGCGGCAAATGCGATGGCGGCGAAACAGACAGGCGGCAGCGAACCGACCCGGCAGCCCGGCGGCCCCCGGCCGCTCGCAGCGACGATTCCCGGCCTCGCCCGCCGGGTCCTGGGCAGCCGCGGCTTCGCGGTCGCCAGCATCGTCACCGAGTGGGAGGCCATCGTCGGTGCCGAACGCGCCCGCGTCTGCCGGCCGGAGAAGCTGAGTTTCCCGCGCGGCGAGCGCAGCGCCGGAACGCTCAAGGTGCGCGCGGGCAGCGGCGATGCGCTGGCGCTGCAGCACGACGCGCCGGCCATCGTGGAGCGGATCAACCGGTTCTTCGGCTATCGCGCGGTGGCAAAGCTGCAGATCGTGAACGGCCCCGTGGGCGGCAGAAGCCCGCAACGTCCGGCGCCCCCGCCGCCGCCCGATCCGAACCGCGCCGGACGGATCGCCGCGGCCGTGGAGTCGGTGGACGATCCCGAACTACAGGAGATCCTGCAACGGTTCGGCCGCTCGATCCTGGAGCGGCCGAACCGCAGCGGATCGGGCGGATCGGGCGGCACGCCTTGAAAGGGCCATACTTGGCTTTCTATAGTCCGGCGGAACCTGATCGGGAGAGAGACGCGTGATTCGACTGGCAAGTGCCCTGCTGGGCGCGATGATGCTGATGGCAGCCGGCGCATCGGCCGCCGAGATTTCGGTGGAAGAAGCGCTGAAGGACCGCGTGCTGGGCGACCCCAAGGCACCCGTCACGATCCTCGAATACGCCTCGCTCGCCTGTCCGCATTGCGCCGAGTTCCACGAGAAGACCCTGCCCAAGCTGAAGCAGGACTATATCGACACCGGCAAGGTGAAGCTGATCTTCCGCGACTTCCCCTTCGACGGACGCGCCTTCATGGCCGCGATGTTGGCGCGCTGCGCACCGCCCGAGCGCTATTTCCCGTTCATCGCGATCCTGTTCGAGAGCCAGAAGCGCTGGGCCCAGGGCGAAGGCTTCCAGCAGACGCTGATGAATATCGGCAAGCTGGGCGGCGTGGACGAGCCGACCTTCGAGGCGTGCATCGCCAGCAAGCCCCTGTTCGAGGGCATGCGGAAGACCCAGACCGACGCGCAGCAGCAGTTAGGGGTGGACGCCACGCCGACCTTCGTGATCAATGGTCGCAAGATCGTCGGCGCCCGCTCTTACGAAACCTTCGTGGAAGCGATCGAGCAGGCGTCTCGCTAGGCGTCGGCGACGGCAGCAAGCAGGCGTCGCCCGGTCGTGCACTTCGTCAAGCTCCGCGTTTCCGGTTTCAAGTCGTTCGTAGAGCCGACCGAACTCTACATCGAACCCGGCATGACGGGGATCGTCGGCCCGAACGGCTGCGGCAAATCCAACGTCGTCGAAGCCCTGAAATGGGTGATGGGCGAGACCTCGGCCCGCCAGATGCGCGGGTCCGAGATGGACGACGTGATCTTCGGCGGCAGCGTCAGCCGCCCGGCGCGCAACATCGCCGAGGTCGTGCTGCATCTCGACAACACGGACCGCACCGCGCCGCCCCAGTTCAACCATGAGACCGAGATCGAGATCTCGCGGCGGATCGAGCGGAACTCGGGCTCGACCTATCGCCTCAACGGGCGCGAGGTCCGGGCGCGCGACGTGCAGCTGCTGTTCGCGGACCTGGCGACGGGCGCGCATTCGACCGCCATCGTGACCCAGGGCCGGGTCGGTGCCCTGATCGGCGCGAAGCCGACCGAGCGACGCATGCTGCTGGAAGAGGCCGCCGGCATCACCGGCCTGCATTCGCGGCGGCACGAAGCCGAATTGCGGCTGCGTGCGGCTGAGACCAACCTGGAGCGGCTGGACGACGTCGTCGCGGCGCTGGAAGGGCAGTATCAGGGGCTGCAACGCCAGGCCCGCCAGGCCGCACGCTATCGCCGCCTCGCCGACCAGATCCGGCACAACGAGGCCGCCCTGCTGTATCGCCGCTGGACCGAGGCGACCGAGGCCGTCATGGCCGCGTCGGCCCGGATGCGCGAGGCGGAATCGGCCGTCGCCGAGCGGACCCGCATCGCCGCCGATGCCGCGACCGCCCAGGCCGACGCGGCGACGGCCCTGCCGCCGCTGCGGCAGGCGGAGGTGGAGGCCGCGGCCGAACTGCAACGCCTGCAACTGGCGGAACGCGAACTCCAGGCCGAGGAACGGCGGGTCGCCGACGCCCAGGCCGACATCGCCCGCCGGCTGGCCCAGGTCGCGGGCGACGGCGAACGCGAACTGTCGCTGCTGACCGACGCGACGACGGCCCTGCAACGCCTCGCCGAGGAACGGGCGGAACTGGAACGCGCCCAGGACGGCGAGACCGAAGCGCAGCAGGCGGCAGGCGCCGCCCTGCAAACGGTTCGGAACGAGCTGCGCAGCCTCGAAGGCGACCTGGCCCAGCTGACCGAGCGCGTGGCGGCGGCGGAAGCCCGCCGGACCGGACTGGAACGGCAGCAGGCGGAGCTCGCCCGCCGCCGCGAACGCATCGCCGCACGCATGGCGGAGACCGCGGCCGAACGCGACCGGCTGGCGGCCAGCAGCGCGGCGGATGCGGCCGTCGAAGCGGCGCAGGACCGGATCGGACAGGCCGAAGCGGCGCTCGCCGCGGCGCAGACCTCGCGCGCCGAGGCCGAGACCGCCCGCGAAGCCGCCATGGCGGCCGAACAGGCGGCCCGCGACGCCGCACAGCAGACGCAGAGCCGGGTCGGCGCGCTGGAGGCCGAGGCCAAGGCCCTGGCCAAGATCGCGGAACCGGCGGAACGCGACATGTTCGCGCCCGTGCTGGACGCGATGACGGTGGAGCCGGGATACGAGACGGCGCTGGGCGCCGCCCTGGGCGACGAGGTGGAAGCCCCGACCGACACGGCCGCCAAGCTGCACTGGGCGACCCTGGACCCGCTGGCGGCCCCGCCCGCCCTGCCGCCCGAAGCCGAGCCGCTGGCGCGCTATGTCGAAGGGCCGGCGGCGCTGGCGCGGCGCATGGCGCTGATCGGCGTGGTCGCGGACACGGCGACGGGCCGGCGGCTGCAGCCGGGCCTGCAACCCGGCCAGCGCCTGGTCACGCGCGACGGGGCGCTGTGGCGCTGGGACGGCTACACGATGACCGCCGGCGCGCCGAGTGCCGCCGCGATCAGGTTGGAGCAGCGCAACCGGCTGCGCGAGGTCAGGGCCAGCCTGGCCGGCGCCCAGGCCGAGGCGCAGGCCGCGGTGAAGACGCTGGCCGCCCGCCGCGATACCGCCCAGGCAGCTGCCGTCAAGGAACGCGATGCCCGCACGGCGATGGACGCCGCCTTCCGGCGCCTGAACGAACTGCGGGCCGAGCACGCAAGGCTGACCGCCGCCGCCGCCGGCACACGCTCGCGGATCGCCAGCCTGGGCGAAGCGCTGGCCGCGCTGGCGCGCGAGGCCGCCGAGGCCGAGGCCGAGGCCGGAACGCTGACGGGAGCGCTGGCCGAGATCGAGGATGTCGGCGCCGCACGCAGCGAGATCGAGTCGCGGCGCGCGGATATCGGCGGGCGGCGCGCCGTCGAGGCGGAGCGGCGCAGCCAGTTCGACCGGCTGGCGCGGGAAGCCGAGGACCGGCGCCGGCGTCTTGCACGCATCGCCGAGGAGGAACGGTCCTGGCGCGAGCGCGTCGGCGGCGCGGAGGCGCGGGTCAGGGATATCGACCAGCGCCGCAGCGAGACCGAGGCCGAGCGCGACCGGCTGGCCGACCGCCCGGCCGAGATCGGCGAACAGCGTCGCAAGCTGCTGACCGCCATCGGCGAGGCCGAGGCGCGCCGCGCCGCGGCGGCGGACCGGCTGGCCGAGGGCGAGGCCCGGCAGACCGCCTCGGACTCCGCGCTGCGGAGCGCGGAAGCCGGCCTGGCAGAGGCGCGCGAGGATCGCGTGCGCTGCGAAGCCCAGGTCGAGCAGACGCGCAACGACCGGATCGCCGTCGCCGAGCGGGTGCGCGAGCGGCTGGACTGCCCGCCGGACCGCATCCTGCAGACCGCGGGCATCGAGGACCCCGACACCCTGCCGGACCGCGAGACGGTGGAGCGGCGGATCGAGCAGCTGGGCCGCGAGCGCGACAGCATCGGCCCGGTCAACCTGCGCGCCGAGGCGGAGCTGGCCGACCTGACGAACCAGATCGAGGGGATGCGCAACGAGCGCGCCGATCTGATCGCCGCCATCGCCCGGCTGCGCCAGGGAATCGGCGCGCTGAACCGCGAGGGGCGCGAGCGGCTGCTGACGGCCTTCGAGCGGGTGAACGAGCATTTCACCCAACTGTTCACGCAGCTGTTCGGCGGCGGGCGGGCGCATCTGACCCTGACCGAGGCCGAGGACCCGCTGCAATCGGGCCTGGAGATCATGGCCAGCCCGCCGGGCAAGAAACTTCAGACCATGTCGCTGCTGTCGGGCGGCGAGCAGGCGCTGACCGCCATCGCGCTGCTGTTCGCGGTGTTCCTCACGAACCCGGCGCCGATCTGCATCCTGGACGAGGTGGACGCGCCGCTGGACGACGCCAATGTGGACCGGTTCTGCACCCTGCTGTCGGAAATCGCCCATTCCGGCCTGACCCGCTTTCTGGTCGTGACGCATCACCGGCTGACCATGGCCCGGATGGACCGGCTGTTCGGCGTGACGATGGGCGAGCGCGGCGTCAGCCAGCTCGTCTCGGTCGACCTGCGCCGGGCCGAAAGGCTGCGCGAGAGCGCATAGGCGATCCCGTCGCAAAGGACATGCCGAAAGCCGCAGAAATCTGCGGCATTCGGCCGCAAGCCTGTGCCCGCCCCCCTGCGCTTGACAGCCTGGGGGAGCGTCACTAATGTGCCGCCGACTTCAGGGGCGGGAAGGGCCGTTCCAGGGGTGGTCCACAGGGGTCGTTACGGCGGAGACGCATGGCCGACAAGCCGCCGAAACCGAACGATTTCGAGGCCAGACTGCACGCGGCGAACGCACGCCGCCCGGATCGCAAGTCCGAGCGGAACGCGTCGAAGCAGGGCATCGGCTTTGCGTTCCGGATCGGGACGGAGCTGGTTTCCGCGCTGATCGTGGGGGTCGGGATCGGACTGCTGCTGGATTACTGGCTCGACACCAAGCCCTGGCTGCTGCTCGTGTTTTTCATACTCGGTTCGGCAGCCGGTGTTTTGAACGTGTTCCGCGCCGTGGGTGGATACGGCTATGCGGCCGGCTATCGCCAGCCGCGGAGCGCGACGCAAGAGGATGAGGCTGGCAGCCGGACCGGTACGGCGCCGCCGGATAATTCAGGGGACCGGTAAGGGATCGTCATGGCGCAGACCCACGGCGAAGGCGGGCATAGTCCGCTTCAGCAGTTCGAGATCAAGAGCCTGATCGACCTGCCATCGGTCGGCGGGATGGACGTGTCCTTCACCAACTCGTCGTTGATGATGGTGATCGCGCTCGTGCTGATCACCGGCTTCATGACGCTGGCGATGCGGGAGCGCTCGCTCGTTCCCGGCCGCCTTCAGATGGTGGCGGAATCGGCCTACGAGTTCATCGCCAACCTGATCCGCGACACCGTGGGCAGCGAGGGCCGGCCCTACTTCCCCTTCGTGTTCTCGCTGTTCATGTTCGTGCTGATGGGCAACCTGCTGGGCATGCTGCCCTACAGCTTCACATTCACCAGCCACATCATCGTCACCTTCGCGCTGGCGATCACCGTGTTCATCGGCGTGACGGTCCTGGGCTTCGTGAAGCACGGCATGCACTTCTTCAGCTTCTTTGCGCCCGCCGGCACGCCGCCGCTGCTGCTGCCGCTGCTGGTGCCGATCGAGATTCTGTCCTATCTGTCGCGCCCGGTGAGCCTGTCGGTCCGACTGTTCGCGAACATGCTGGCCGGGCACACGCTGCTCAAAGTGATCGCCGGCTTCGTCGCCCTGATGGGCGCCGCGGGCGTGCTGCCGCTGGCCCTGCTGGTCGCGCTGAACGGCCTCGAAATCCTGATCGCGCTGCTGCAGGCCTATGTGTTCGCGATCCTGACCTGCCTTTACATCAACGACGCCCTGCACCTCCACTGAGGCGCGGGACCATCAACCGCTCCACTATCTAAGGAATCGACGTCATGGAGATGGAAGCTGCGAAGTTCATCGGTGCCGGCCTCGCGATGATCGGCATGATCGGCTCCGGTATCGGTATGGGTAACGTGTTCTCGTCCTTCATCCTGGGCGTGAGCCGCAACCCCGCCGCCCGCGGCGAGGTGTTCACGATGACGATGCTGGGCTTCGCGCTGGTCGAAGCCATCGCGCTGTTCGCGCTCGTCATCGCGCTTCTGATCCTGTTCGGCTAAGCCCGAATCCATCCGCGCGGCGGTGCGCTCCGGCGCACCGCCACACGAGGAGCGAAGCGATGCCGCAGCTTGACCTGTCGACGTTTCCGACTCAGCTTTTCTGGCTGATCGTCAGCTTTGGTCTGTTGTACCTGATCCTGTGGCGCTTCGTGCTGCCGCAGGTCGGCGAGGTGCGGACCAGCCGGCAGATCAAGATCGGCTCCGATCTCGATCGTGCCGAGGAACTGAAGCGCGAAGCGGAATCGATCCAGGCGGCTTACGAAAAGGCGCTGGCCGAAGCGACCGCGGAAGCCCAGTCGGTCCATCGCGAGACGGCCCAGGCCATCGCGGCGGAACGGCAGGCGAAGCAGGCCACCCTGACCGGCGAGTTGTCGAACGAGGCCGCGAAGGCCGAACGCCGGATCGAGGGCGAAAAGCAGGCTGCCATGCAGCAGCTGGGCGATGTGGCGACCGGGCTGGTCCAGGCGTCCGTCGAGCGGCTGGTCGGCGCGCATGTCGAGACGGCCGAGGCCGATGCGGCGGTGAAGGCCGTCGCACCGGCAGCCTGAAGGAGAGCGGCAGGTGCTGCACGATCCGACGTTCTGGGTAGCGGTTGCCTTCGTGATCTTCGTCGCGGCGGCGTTCAAGCCCATCAAGAAGGGCATCCTGGGCGGGCTGGACGCGAAGATCGCGGAAATCCGCCAGCAGGTGGAAGAAGCGGAGCGCCTGCGCAACGAGGCGCAGGACCTGCTGGATACCCACCGCCGCCAGCAGCGGCAGGCGCTGCAGGATGCCGAGGATATCGCGACGCGGGCGCGCGAAGATGCCGAACGGCATCGCAAGGAAGCCGCCGTGGAACTGGCGGCCGCATTGGAGCGCCAGCGCCAGCTGTCCTTCGAGAAGATCGTCCAGGCCGAAGCCGCCGCCCTTCAGGAAGTGCGGAACCGTGCCGTGGACATCGCCATCGCGGCCACAGAGAAGATCCTCGCCGACCGCCTGACCGGCGATGCGGGCGATCGGCTGCTCGAATCATCGATCCGCGAGCTGCCGTCGAAGCTGCAATAGCGTGCAAGCCGGGCATGTTGGTCATGTCCGGCCCGCTGATATAGAGTGGCCGCCGTCATAGCGCGGCACCCGGGCCGCTCATCCCAGCGAGACGTCTCATGCCCTATGTCGCGCGCAATCCCCAGGGCCGCATCGTCGGGGTCTCCGACCGCCCGACACGGCTGGCGCGCGAGATGCTGCCGATAAACCATCCGGAAGTGCAGGCTTTCCTGCGCAGCGCCCCCCCTCCCGGCGGCGGCCAGCTTGGCGGAGGCCAGCCCGGTGCGCCGGGCGCGCGCGGCGGCATTGGCGCCAACGAAGCGCGCTCGCGGCTGTCGCAATCCGACACCGAGATGGCGCGCATCACCGAAGATCTCATCGATCTTCTCATCGCCAAGAATCTCATCAACTTCACCGATTTCCCAAGCGAAGCGCAGAAGAAGCTGATCAGCCGCCGCGCCTTGCGCCGGAACCTGTCGACGCTGTCCAACCTGGTCTCGGATCAGGACGACATCCTGTAACGGAGGAATGCCATGGCGATCGCGGTGCGCAAGGTCGGGGACAAGTTCGCCGCCGAGGTGCTCGGTGCCGACCTTGCCCGCGACGAGGATTTCGAACCGGTCCGGCAAGCCTTCCTGGACCACGGTGTCATCGTCATCCGCGACCAGGCGCTCTCGCCCGAAGTTCAGATCGCCTTCTCCCGCCGCTTCGGCGCCCTGATGGGCCGCCGCCCGTCGGCGTCGGACAAGGTGCTGATGCAAGGCTATCCGGAGATCACGCTGCTGTCGAACCGCAAGCGGGACGGCGAGTATATCGGCAACGCCGATGCCGGCCGCTACTGGCACTCGGACATGAGCTTCGAGGAGAATCCCAACCTCGGCACCTTCGTCCATGCCATCGAGATTCCGCCCGAGGGCGGCGACACGCTGTTCGCCGATCTTGAGCTGGCCTATGAGACGCTGCCGGCGGCGACCAAGCGGCGGATCGAGGGCAAGCGTGCGGCGCACACCTTCGCCAAGCACTATCGCGACGTCATGGCGAAGGGCAGCACGCGGCCGCCGCTGACGCCGGAGCAACTGGCGGCCCTGAAGGAGGTCTGGCATCCCATCGTCCGCACGCATCCGGACACGGGGCGCAAGGCGCTGTTCGTCAACGAAGGCCACACCACCCGCATCGAAGGCATGGACGAGGCCGAGAGCAAGGCGCTGCTGGACGAGCTGTTCGCCCACAGCCTGAAGCCCGAACATGTCTACCGCCACAAATGGCGGCTGGGCGATGCCGTGTTCTGGGACAACCGCCGGGTCATCCATCAGGCCGAAGGCTACGACATGAGCCGCTATACCCGGCATATGCACCGCACCTGCATCCATGGCGATCGTCCCTTCTGAGAGCGGGCATCGCGGAACCTTTGCGAAATGTTCCGCGACCGGGATAATCCGTTTCCTGGCAGATTGAATCGCAAAGGGGGCGGCATGATCGGCAGAGTTCTGCGCCTTGGACTGTACGTCCTGATCGGGCTGGCTTCACTGGCCGCGCACCCGGCCCGGCCGGGCGCGCAGGAGACGGTGGCGCTGCAACTCAAGTGGCTGCATCAGTTCCAGTTCGCCGGTTATTACGCTGCCCTGCACAAGGGCTTCTATCGCGAGGCGGGCTTCGACGTGGTCCTGCGCGAAGGCGGGCCCAACATCGACCCCGCGGACGAGCTCATCGCCGGAAAGGCCGATTACGGCGTCTGCAATGCCGGGCTGCTGCTGGGCTGGGCGAAGGGGCGGGAATTGGTCTCGCTGGCGGCGATCTTCCAGTACTCGCCCGCCCAGCTTCTGGTGACCCGGCGCGGCGATTTCTCCAGCCTGTCCGAACTGCGCGACTTGCGGCTGATGGATGCCCCGGGCAGCGACGAGGTCGCAGCGATGTTGATCCGGGCTGGCGTGGACTATGCGGCAATGATCCGCGTTCCCCATAACGGCGACCCGCGCGAGCTTCTCGGCGGGAAGGCCGAGGCGATGATCTCCTACACGACCAACGAGCCCTTCGTACTCGAACAGATGGGCGTCCCGTACCGGACCTTCTCACCGCGCTCGGTCGGGATCGACTTCTACGGCGACATCCTGTGCACAAGCGCCGAAAAGGTCCGGCACGATCCCAAGCGCGTCGCGACCTTCCGCGAGGCCAGCATCAGAGGCTGGGAATACGCGCTGAACCACCAGGAGGAGATCGTCGACCTGATCCTCAGCGAGTATTCGACGCTGAAGACCCGCGATGCCCTGCTGTTCGAGGCCGCCCGCACCGACCTACTGGTCCGCATCGATGCGACCCCGATCGGTGCGCAGACCGCCGCGCGCTGGGAGCAGATCGCGGCGATCTACCGCGATCTCAACTATCCCGTTCCGGAGCATCTGCCGGACGGGATGATCTGGCATTACGACGGCGACTGGATCGACCGCCTGCTCATCCCCCTCCTCGCCGCCGTCCTGCTGCTCTCCGTCGCCGCCGGGGGTGCGATCGGGCTGACCCGCTACCGCGCCAGGCGCGCGGCCCAGCCAGGCAGCCCGCACCGGATGACCCGGCCGCGACTGAGCCTCGTCATGTCGCTGCTCTTCGTCGGGTTGAGCATCCCCGTCCTCATCTTCATCCTCGTCTACAACTACTCGCGCAACGAGGACGCGATCGTCGGCATCCTGAACGACGCGATCACCGAGACAGGCCGCATCGGCATCGACCGGACGCGCAGCCTGATCAACGGCACGGAAGGTCCCCTGCTGCTCCTGGCCCAGTTGGCAGGTGCGACCCCCGGTTATTTCCGGCAGGAGGAGAGTCGGGACCTGCTCTATCGCGCGCTCACAGCGGCGCCGCATATCGACGCGGCCTATGTCAGCTTCGAGGACGGCTATCACCGGGTGGTCACGCGCATCGATGCCGACCGACGGCGTGCCGAGCCGCAGATTCCAGCGAATGCCAATTGGCACTCCTCGTATATCGACCC
Source organism: Alphaproteobacteria bacterium (assembly GCA_050250795.1). GTDB lineage: Bacteria > Pseudomonadota > Alphaproteobacteria > UBA8366 > UBA8366 > JBFWNZ01. The sequence continues at coordinate 14,875 of JBFWNZ010000005.1, forward strand.
GGTGACGGACGGGCTGCGACGCACCCGGCACCGAACCTTCTTCGACATCTGGCCGCGGGAGGTCGGTCGCTATGAGGTGCCCACGCAGCTCAACGTCTCGTCCCTGCCCGGATACCAGGAGGCGAAGGCAAGCGGCGCGCTGGTGGTCACTCCGCCGACGATCAATCCCGATACCGGCTATCCTATCCTGTCCGTCCGCGTCCCGATCCTCACGCCATCAGGCGACTTCCTGGGCTGCGCATCGGCCAACGTCACGATGGACACCCTGTCGCGCTTCCTGGACGAGAACCGAGTCAGCCGGGGCAGCGTCACCTTCATCGTCAATCGCCGGGACGGAAAGATCATCGCCCACCCGGACAAAGCGAAGGCGGTGCACCTTCACAACGGGGTGCTGGAGGTCGCGACAATGACCACCAGCAGCGATCCCGTCATCCGGGAGGCCGGACTGCAGAGCCTAGCGACGAGGGCGCTGCAGTTCCGCTTCCACGTGCCCGGCGACGGCCGCGAGATGGTCGCCCTGTTCAACAATTTCCCCGACGGCTTCGGGCAGCCCTGGCAGATCGTCACGCTGACGCCGATCGACGATTTCGTCGGCACCCTGCGCGAGACCAACCGGCTGATGATGATCGTCATCCTGGGCTTGGCGGCGATCGAATCTATCGTCATCTACCTCGCCGCCACCCGCCTCGCCCGGCCGGTCGAACTCGTCTCGCAGGAACTGCGGTCGATCGAGAACCTCGATTTCTCCGGCGCCACGACGCAGAGGTCCGGCATCCGCGAGATTGCCGAACTGGAGTCGGCGGCGGGACTGCTCCGGAACTCGCTTCGATCCTTCGCCAGCTTCGTGCCGCTGGAGGTCGTCCGGCACCTTGTGCGCACGGGCATCCCGCTGACGCCGGGCGTGGAGCCGCGTGTCCTGACCATCTTCTTCTCCGATCTGGAGAACTTCTCGACCCAGGCAGAGCAACTGCCCCCGGACCGACTGCTGGAACAGATATCGGCCTATCTGGAGACGGTGTGCCACGCGATCAGCGAGGAAGGCGGTACCGTCGATAAGTTCATCGGCGACGGCGTCATGGCGTTCTGGGGCGCACCGGAACCCTGCGAGGATCACGCCCTGCGCGGCTGTACCGCAGCCATTCGCGCCTCGCGGCGCATGGCCCGGCTAAACGAGACCTGGGCGGCAGAAGGCCGGCCGACCATGCGCATGCGCGTGGGTATGAACTCCGCACGGGTGCTGGTCGGCAATGTCGGGTCTTCGGAGCGCCTGAGCTATACGGCGCTCGGCGACGGGGTGAACGTGGCAGCGCGGCTTGAGGGCATGAACAAGGAACTCGGCACGCGCATCTGCATCAGCGACACCCTGTACGAGTCCGTGCGGGGGTCGGTGGTCGCCCGGCCGATCAAGCGCGTGCGGGTCAAGGGCCGCAAGACGCATTTCATGGTGTACGAGCTTCTAGGCCTGGCGGACAGCGAGGATCCCGATCTTCGTGCCGATGCCGATGCCCTGGACCTCAGCCGCATGACATGGGACGCCATGCAACTTCTCGAAAGCTCCGACCGGGACGGGGCAGGCGCCCTATACGCGACGATCCTGAAGCGGTTCCCGGACGATTCCGTGGCGCAGATGATGCTGCGGGAATGCGGATCACCCGCCACGGAAACCGCATGACCCGCGCCGGAACCGCCCCGGACCCTATTCCGCCGCGGCCTGATAGGCCTCCATCGGCGGGCAGGCGCAGACGAAGTGGCGGTCGCCCGCCGCCTGGTCGATGCGGTTGACCGGCGGCCAGTATTTATCCAGCCGCAGACCCGCCACGGGAAAAGCCGCTTCGCTGCGCGTATAGCCGTGCGACCACGCATCGGCCGCGATGTCGTCGAGCGTGTGCGGCGCGTTCTTGAGCGGGTTGTCGAGACGGTCCCACTCGCCGCGCTCGACCCGGCGAATCTCGTCGCGGATGGCGATCATCGCCTCGCAGAAGCGGTCGATCTCGCGCTTCGATTCGCTCTCGGTCGGCTCGATCATCAGCGTGCCCGCGACCGGCCAGGACATGGTCGGTGCGTGGAAGCCGTAATCCATCAGCCGCTTGGCCACATCCTCGTTGGTGATGCCCGTCGCGTCCTTGAGGTCGCGGAGGTCGAGGATGCATTCATGCGCCACCAGCCCGCCCGGGCCGGTGTAGAGCACCGGATAATGCTCGGACAGGCGGCGGGCGATGTAGTTGGCGTTCAGGATCGCCACCTGCGTCGCCTTGGTCAGCCCGACGCCGCCCATCAGGGCGATATAGGCCCAGGAGATCGGCAGGATCAGGGCGCTGCCCCAGGGCGCGGCCGAGACCGCCCCGGCCTTGCCGGCGTCCTTGCGGACCGCATGGCCGGGCAGGAAGGGCGCCAGATGCGACCGCACCGCCACCGGCCCGACGCCCGGCCCGCCCCCGCCATGCGGGATGCAGAAGGTCTTGTGCAGGTTGAGATGCGCCACATCCGCGCCGAACCGGCCGGGGCGGCAGATGCCGACCATCGCGTTCAGGTTGGCGCCGTCCATATAGACCTGTCCGCCATGCGCATGGACGATCTCGCAGATGCGGACGATGGCCTCCTCGAACACGCCATGGGTGGACGGGTAGGTGACCATCAGGGCGCCGAGACGGTCGGCGTTCTGGCGGGCCTTCGCCTCCAGGTCGGCGATGTCGATATTACCGTGATCGTCGCAGCCGACGACCACCACGTCGAAGCCGGCCATGACGGCGCTGGCGGGGTTGGTGCCATGGGCCGAGCTGGGGATGAGGCACACGGTGCGGCCGCCCTCGCCGCGGCTCTGGTGATAGCCGCGGATGCAGAGCAGCCCGGCATATTCGCCTTGCGAACCCGCGTTGGGCTGCACCGAGACCGCATCGAAGCCGGTGATGCGGGCGAGGCTGTCATGCAGCCCGTCGATCAGCGTCTTGAAGCCCCGGGTCTGGTCGGCCGGCGCGAAGGGATGGATGTTCGCGAAACCGGGCCAGGTAACGGGCATCATCTCGGTCGTCGCGTTCAGCTTCATCGTGCAGGAACCGAGCGGGATCATCGCCCGGTCGAGCGCGATATCCTTTTCCTGGAGCCGGCGCAGATAGCGCAGCATCTCGGTCTCGGCATGGAAGCTGTTGAACAGCGGATGGGCGAGATAGCCGCTGCGCCGGCGCAGGGATTCGGGAATGCCCTCCACCGCCGCCGCGTCGAGGCCGGCGGCACGCAGGCCGGTGTCGTCCCGGCCCGCGAACACCCGCCACAGCGCCTCGACATCGGCCGCCGTCGTCGTCTCGTCGAAGGAAACGCCGACGGCTCCGGCATCCACCGGCCGCAGGTTGTAACCGGCGGCCACGGCACGCGCCTGAACGGCTGCCGCATCCGGAACGCGGACGGTCAGCGTGTCGAAGAAGCTCGCATTGCCGCGAGCGATCCCCAGCCGCTCCAGCCCGGCGGCAAAGATGCCGGCGAGGCGGTGGACGCGGGCGGCGATGGTCCGCAGGCGGTCGGGCCCGTGATAGACGGCATAGAGCGCCGCCATCACCGCCAGCAGAACTTGGGCAGTGCAGATGTTGCTGGTCGCCTTCTCGCGCCGGATATGCTGCTCGCGGGTCTGGAGGGCCAGCCGCATCGCCATGCGGCCGCGCGCATCGACCGAGACGCCGACGATCCGTCCCGGCGTCTGGCGCTTATAGGCGTCGCGGGCGGCGAAGAAGGCCGCATGCGGACCGCCGAAGCCCATCGGCACGCCAAAGCGCTGGGCGCTGCCGACGACGATGTCCGCGCCCCATTCGCCGGGCGGGGTCAGCAGCAGCAGGCTGAGCAGATCGGAAGCGACCACGACCAGGGCACCGGCCGCATGCGCGCGCTCCGCCAGGGCGGCATGGTCGGCGACGCTGCCATCCGTCGCGGGGTACTGGATCAGCACGCCGAAGGCCGGCCCGGCATCGAGAAGCGCTGCCGGATCGCCGACATCGACCGTATAGCCGAGCGCCTCGGCGCGGGTACGGACCACGTCGATGGTCTGGGGATGGCAGTCGGCCGCGACGATGAAGCGGTCGCCCTCGGCGCCCGAGACGCGGCGGCACAGCGTCATCGCCTCCGCCGCCGCCGTCGCCTCGTCGAGCAGCGAGGCGTTGGCGAGGTCCATGCCGGTCAGGTCCATGACCATGTTCTGGAAGCACAGCAGCACTTCCAGCCGACCCTGGCTGATTTCCGGCTGGTAGGGGGTGTAGGCGGTGTACCAGCCGGGGTTCTCCAGCACGTTGCGCTGGATCACCGGCGGCGTGATGCAGTCGTAATAGCCCATGCCGATCAGCGACCGCATCGGGCGGTTCTGCGCGGCAAGCGCGGCCATTGCGTCCAGCACCGCGCGCTCGCTGCGCGGTCCCGGCAGGTCCAGCGGCTCCGCCGAGCGGATCGCCTTGGGCACCGCGCGGTCGATCAGGCCGTCGAGCGTGGACGCGCCCACCACGGACAGCATGGCCGCGATGTCGCCCTCGCCGGGCCCGATATGCCGGTGGATGAAATCCGCCTGCTGCTCCAGCGCCGCCAGTTCCGGACGTTCCGCCATCACGCCTCTCCCGCCTTTACTGCGCGTCGACGAACTTGGCATAGGCGGCGGCATCCATCAGCGCCGCCGCCACCCCCGCATCCGCCAGCCGCAGCTTGAAGAACCAGCCCTCGCCCTCGGGCGCCTTGTTCACCTGGCCGGGCTCGTCGCCCAGCGCCGCATTGACCTCGACCACCTCGCCGGCCAGCGGCGCGTAGACCTCGGCCGCGGCCTTGACCGATTCGACGACCGCCGCCTCGTCGCCCTTGGCGAATTTGCGGCCCAGTTTAGGCAGGTCGACGAACACGATGTCGCCCAGTTGCTGCTGCGCGAAATCGGTGATGCCGACCGTGGCGACATCGCCGTCGAGCCGGACCCATTCGTGATCTTCGGTGTAACGCATCTCGCTCATGCCTTGCGCTCCTCGCCGCGGTAATAGCGCTGCGCGACGAAGGGCAGGCCGACGATCTCGGCCGGCACCGGCTTGCCGCGCAGCAATGCCGTCACTGTGGTTCCCGTCCCGGCCAGATCGGCCCGGACATATCCCATGGCAATCGGGCCGCCCACGGTCGGCCCGTAGCCGCCGCTCGTCACCGTGCCGATTTCCGTCCCCGATGCATCGGTCAGCACCGTGCCCTCGCGGATCGGCGCCCGCCCCTCAGGCCGCAGCCCCACGCGGCGGCGCGACACGCCCTCCGCAAGCTGCTGCCGGACGACGGCATCGCCGGGAAAACCGCCCTCGGTGCGGCGGCGCTTGGAGATCGACCAGACGAGGCCCGCCTCGATGGGGGTGGTGCCGCGGTCGATATCGTGGCCGTAGAGGCAGAGGCCGGCCTCCAGCCGCAGCGAATCCCGCGCGCCCAGGCCGACCGGCGCGACCTCCGGCTCGGCGAGCAGACGGCGCGCCAGTTCCTCGGTCCGGCCGGCCGGCACGGAAATCTCATAGCCGTCCTCGCCGGTATAGCCGGATCGGCTGACCAGGCAGTCGATCCCGGCCACGGCCACCCCCGCCTGCGACATGAAGGGCATCGCGGAGACGGCCGGACCCGCCAGCCGTTCCAGCACGGCCGATGCCTGCGGCCCCTGCAAGGCCAGCAGGCCGCGATCCGGCAGCGGCTCCACGGCGATGCCCGCCGGCAGCCCCGCCTGCAGATGCGCGATGTCGTCCGCCTTGCAGGCGGCGTTGACGACCAGGAACAGATGGCCGTCGGCCCGCGTCACCATCAGGTCGTCGAGAATGCCGCCCGAGGCATCGGTGAACTGGGTGTAGCGCATGCGGCCCGGCGCCAGGGACAACAGGTCGCCCGGCACCAGCGTCTCCAGCGCCGCTGCCGCGTCCGCGCCATGCAGCCGCAACTGGCCCATATGCGACACGTCGAACAGGCCGGCGGCCCGGCGCGTGTGCTCATGCTCCTGGATGATGCCCGAGGGATACTGCACCGGCATCGCATAGCCCGCGAAAGGCACGATCCGCGCGCCCAGTTCCCGGTGCAGTTCGTATAATGGGGTGCGGCGCTGTTCGCCGGCCGACTCGCTCAAGAAGCATCCTCCACGACAGATTCGCGCCGCCACGTCCGGATTCCCGGACCGGCGCCCCCTCTGTCGTGGATACCTGAGAGTATCACCCTGCCAACGCGGCCGGGCTTACCCCTTGGGTGAGGCGGCAACATCGCCGCCTGCTTTCCAGAGTGGCCTCCTCCTGCGGTCCTTTTGCCTGAGAGATTCCGGGGCGGTTGCTCCTTCGGCGCCGCCGGTGCCTTGGCTTGCGCCGCTGCACCGCCAGCCTCTCCCGCAGGGATCGTAGGCCAGTATCGTCGAACTCAGGCTAGGGGGCCGCGCGGATTTGTCAACCGGCGTCCCGTCAGCGCCCGATCCGCTGGCGATTATAGGCCAGCTCGTCGGGCGTCATCTCGAAACCGACATAGACTCGGAACTCGGAGGGCTTGAACACGCCCAGGTCGATGACCACGCCGAACTGGTCCACATAGGACACGCGGGTATCGCGATTCTGGAATTTCACCAAGGCCTTGAAGGGCTGGCGCAGGACCACCTTGTCGTTCGGGTCGAGCACGGCGACGAAATAGGTCAGCGGCGCCTCGGCCGTGGTGTTGGACGGCCCGCGGCGCACCTCGATCATCAGCGCGATGTCGATCTGCGCCTGCTTCTCGTCGAAATAGCAGGTCCGGCCGACTCGGGCGAACTGGGCGGCGAACATCAGGTCGGTCGGCGTCTTGTCCGACTCCGGCTTGAACCGGACGACCTGCATGGCTTCTTCCAGCGCGCCGGCGACCGGACAGCCCGCCGCAGGCTTCTCATCGGAGAACATGCCGCCCGGCCCGCAGCCGGCGATCAGGAACGAGAGCGGAAGAAGCGGGAGGAGCCGCTTGAGCAAATGAAGCATGCGCGTTCTTCGGGTCCGGCTGTCAGCGCTTGAGCTTGTTGTGGCTGCCGTCGCAGGTCGGCACGCCCGCCGTATGCTTGCAGCCGCAGAAAAAGACCGTGGCCGCCTCGCCGGCCTTGAACTCGACCGGGCGGAAGGCCGACCCCTTGTGACTGCCATCGCAGAAGGGCTGGTCCTTGCTGAGCCCGCAGGCGCACCACCAATAGCTCTTACCGGCCTCGACGTCGACCTTGTAGGGCTTGGTCTGGGGTATGGCCGGCTGCGCCATGATGTGTCATTCCGCTGGCTTGCGGCCGGCTCGAATGCCGGCCATCGTTGACGCTCGCTCGCGCGGCAGTCTAAAGAAGCCCCGGAAGCGCGACAAGCGCGCCCCGCTGTACCATCCCTGGCGAGCGCCGGAACATCCCATGGCCGTGTATACCGAAGTGTCCGACGAGGAGCTGGATGCCTTCCTCGCCGAGTACGACATCGGCCAGGGCCTGTCCTGCAAGGGCATCGCCGAGGGGGTGGAGAACAGCAACTTCCTGCTCCACACGACGCAGGGCCAGTACATCCTGACCCTGTATGAGCGGCGCGTCGCCCCGCAGGATCTGCCCTATTTCCTGGGGCTGATGGAGCATCTGGCGGCAAACGGCCTTCCCTGCCCCACCCCGCTTCGCGGCCGCGACGGCGAGGCGCTGCGCCGCCTGTGCGACAAGCCGGCGGCCATCGTCACCTTTCTGGAAGGGATGTGGCCGCGCCGCGTCCAGCCCGAGCATTGCACCGGGCTGGGCCAGGGGCTGGCGCGGCTGCATCTGGCCGGCGCGGATTTTCCGATGCGGCGGCGCAACAGCCTGACGGTCGATGCCTGGCGGCCGCTGTTCGAAGCCTCCGCACCCCGCGCGCATGAGGTCGATCCGGGCCTGTGCGACGTGCTGAACCGCGAACTCGACCATCTGGAGCGGTCCTGGCCGACGGCGCTGCCGGTCGGCGTCTGCCATGCCGACCTGTTCCCCGACAACGTGTTCTTCCTGAACGACACGCTGTCGGGGATGATCGACTTCTACTTCGCCTGCCACGATTTCCTGGCCTATGACATCGCGGTCTGCATGAACGCTTGGTGCTTCGAGCGCGACCGCAGCTTCAACACGACGAAGGCCCGGCTGCTGATCGCCGCCTATCGCCGGGAGCGGGCCTTGAGCGATGCGGAGATCGACGCCCTGCCGCTGCTGGCGCGGGGCAGCGCGATGCGCTTCCTGCTGACCCGGCTCTACGACTGGTTGCACCACCCGCCCGGCGCCTTCGTGCAGCCGAAGGACCCGCTGGAGTATCTCCACATCCTGCGCTTCCACCAGGAGGTCGACGGACCCGGCGCCTATGGCATCGACCTTGGCCGATAAAGGCGAGAGCGGCGGCGGGCAGGCCGTCGAAATCTTCACCGACGGCGCGTGCAGCGGCAATCCGGGCCCTGGCGGCTGGGGCGCGATCCTGCGTTATGGCGCCCATGAAAAGGAACTGTCGGGCGGCGAGCCGGAAACCACCAACAACCGCATGGAGATGCTGGCGGCGATCCATGCGCTGGAGGCGCTGACGCGGCCGATGACGGTCGCGCTGTATACCGACAGCAACTATCTGCGCGACGGCATCATGCGCTGGATTCACCAGTGGAAGGCCAATGGCTGGCGCACGGCCGCCAAAAAGCCGGTGAAGAACCAGGATCTGTGGGAACGGCTGGACGCCGCGATGAAGCGCCACCGCGTCGAGTGGCACTGGGTGCGCGGCCATGCCGGGCACCCGGAAAACGAACGGGCCGACAAGCTGGCGCGCGACGCCATCCGGCGGCCCGTCTGACGAGATGCCGGACGCACCGCACAAGCGCGGGCGCCCGGCAAACCGGCATCAGATCTGTTCGAGCATCCGCTCGGCCGAGGACACCTCGAAGGCGCCGCCTTCCTCAAGGTTCAGCTTCTGCACCACGCCGTCCTTCACGACCATGCTGAAGCGGCGGCTGCGCATGCCGAGGCCGCGCGGCGCGAGGTCGAGCTCGATGCCCATCTTCTTGGTCAGCTCGGCGCTGCCGTCGGCGACCATGCGCACCTTGCCGGCGGCGTTCTGGTCCTTGCCCCAGGCCCCCATCACGAAGGCGTCGTTGACCGACATGCAGACGATTTCGTCCACGCCCTTCGCCTTGAGCGCGGCCGACTGCTCGATATAGCCCGGCAGGTGCTTGGCCGAGCAGGTCGGGGTGAAGGCACCCGGCACGCCGAACACCGCCACCGTCTTGCCCGCGAACAGCTCGTCGGTCGAGACGGCCTTCGGCCCGCCCTCGCCCATCTCGTACAGCGTCGCCGACGGAACCTTGTCGCCAACCTTGATCGTCATTCCACACCTCCCTCGCTGACCGGTGAACGGGGGATTTCCATCCCCACAACAAGATGCGGGGCATCGGCCCCGCTACGGATCACATAAGCACAGCTTCGCCGAAGTCCATAGCCCTGTCGAACGCGATCAGCGGCGGGGGCCGCCCACAGCCGCCAGCGCGTCGGCCACGGCGCCGGTCGTCAGCAGTTCGGGAAGCGGAATGCCGTCCGGCGCAGCGGGACCGTAGACGACGTTGAAAGGAATGCCGTACCGGCCGAAGCCGGCGAGATAATCCGATATGGCGGGATCCGGGCGCGTCCAGTCGGCACGCATCGCGATCACCGTGCCATCGGCCAGCCAGCCGGCGACCGGCGCGCGGTCCAGCACCAGCGCCTTGTTCACCTGGCAGGTGACGCACCAGTCGGCCGTCACATCCACCAGCACCGTGCGGCCGGCCGCAACCAGTCCGGGGATCGCCGCGAGGTCGAAGCCCTGCCAGGCCGCGTCCATCGCCGCCGGGGCCGTGTGCCGGGGCCGTGCATCGTCGCGGACGAAGGGCACCGCCAGCGCGGCGGCGATCAGTGCCGCCACGGCCAGGGGCGCATGCCGGCCCAGCCGCGAATCCGGCATGCGGCGGGCCGCGAGCACGGCGCCGGCCAGCAGCATCGCCACGCCGATGCCGACCGCGTTCTCGGTGCCAATCTGGGCGGCAAGCACGGACAGCAGCCATACAGCCGTTCCCGCCAGGGCCAGGGCCAGCACCCGCCGCAGCCAGATCATCCAGGGGCCGGGCCGCGGCAGCGCCGCCGCCACCCCCGGAAAAGCCGCGACAAGCAGATAGGGCAGCGCAAGGCCGAAGCCGAGCGCCGCAAAGACAGCGAGGATTTCGCCCGTCCCCCGCGCCAGGGCAAAGCCGATGGCCGTCCCAAGGAACGGCGCCGTGCAGGGCGTCGCCAGCAGGGTCGCCAGGGCGCCGGTCAGGAAATGCGATCCGAAGGACGAGGACGGCGCATGATGGCGGCCGAGCGCATCGGCGAGACGCCGCGGCAAGCCGATTTCGAAGAGGCCGAGAAGATTGCAGGCGAACAGGGTGACAAGCGCCACCAGCGCGATCAGGAATACGGGCTGCTGGAACTGGATGCCCCATCCGACCGCCTGCCCCGCCGCCTTGAGCCCCGCCAGCACGCCGGCAATCGCCAGAACGGTGGCGACGATACCCGCCGCCGAGGCCAGAAAGCCCGCCCGCACCGCGGCCGGCGGACCGCCGCTCTTCGCCGCCACGCCCGCGAGCTTGATCGCCAGCACCGGCAGCACGCAGGGCATGAGGTTCAGGATCAGCCCGCCCAGCACCGCGATGGCGAGGATCGACCGGATCGCAGGCACGGCGATGTCGGGTGCCGGCCCCGCGACCGCCGCCCCGGCGGCTAGTTCGGCCGTTCCGCCCAGGGAGACCGGCGCCGCGACCTCCGCGGCGCGATCCCCGTCGACGACCGTGAGCACCAGCGGCTGCGCCGACCATTCAGCCGCCGCGACGCCGCCGCCGGTTACCGTCAGCCGGGTGCGCCGGCCGCCATCGAGCGGCATCGCCGACGGTGCGCTGAAATAGCTGCCCTCCGGCCCCTCGACGAACAGGTCGGGTGCGGTCAGCGGCGCCAGCGACGCTACATCGACCGTCAGCCGGACCTCGTCCCCGTCCGCCGGTTCGAGGACGGCGCGCTCGACCGACAGGCCATGCCGCTCATCACGTCCCGGAACCCGGCTGGCATAGCGTGCGATAAGGTTGGCATCGCCGCTGGCGGCGGCCGGTCCCGCCGGCAGGTCCAGCGCCAGCGCCGTCTCGAATGGGATGCAGATATCGTTGCAGGCGAGAAAGGCGACACGGCCGCGCAGATGCAAGGGCTGGCCGGGCGCAGCCGGATGGACCGTCAGCGGCAGCACCACCTCGTCCGAGTAGCCCGCCGTCTCCAGCCCGAACAGCGAGAAGCGATGCGGGGCAGGCCACGCGATCTCGACCGCGCGCAGGTTTCCCGAGCCGTCCCAGACGGCGCTAGGCGGATAGCCCGCGTCGCCGGGCGAACGCCAGTAGATCTTCCATCCCGGCTGCATCCGGAACAGCAGGCCGAGCGGCAGGCTTTCGCCCGTGCCCACGGCCTGGACCGCACTGACCAAGCGGGCCTCCACATGATCCGGCGGTGCCGCCCGCCCGACGCCCACGGCCAGCGCCGCCAAGGCGAAGACGGCCCCCGCTATCGCGGTACGCAACCGCATCCCCGCACCTTGTCGTTCCTCCGGCATGCGCCCCTTATAGCGGGCCGACGGGGTCCGACGCTTCACGAATGCGTGCGGCCGCCGCGGCATCCGGTCACAACCGCCACAGGAATGTCTAAATCGCATGCTTGATTGTCGTGCAACTGGATATAGGCTAGCGCATTGATAAGTCATGGTGTGGACGGCGGGGGCCTTCCAGCCAGGAGAGACGTTGCATGGACCGCTTGCACGCCCAGTCCGGCTATATGAATGGGCAGCTATTGATCGCGATGCCGGCGATGCGCGACCCGCGCTTCGCCAAGAGCGTGATCTATATGTGCGTCCACAATGCCGAAGGCGCGATGGGGCTGGTGGTGAACCGGCTGGTGGATTCCCTGACCTTCGCCGACCTGATCGACCAGTTGAACATCGAGACCCTGGGCGTCTCGCGCGACATTCCGGTGCATTACGGCGGGCCGGTCGAAACCGGCCGCGGCTTCGTGCTGCACTCCGCGGAATACCGGCGCCACGGCACGATCATGGTCACGCCGGAGACCGGCCTGACCGCGACCGTCGACATCCTCAAGGACATGGCCGAAGGCCGCGGGCCCCGGCACGCCCTGCTTGCGCTCGGCTATGCCGGCTGGGGACCGGGACAGTTGGACGGGGAAATCCAGCAGAACGCCTGGCTGCATGTGCCGGCGGACGAAGCCCTGGTATTCGACCGCGACCTGGACAGCAAATGGGAACGCTCGATCGCGAAGATCGGGGTCGATCTTCGCCTGTTGTCCGGCGATGCGGGCCACGCCTGACGCGCGGTCAGAACACCCGCAGGCGTGGCCGCGGATCGGAGCGCAGGATGGCGTAGGTGACGTGGTCCTGCCAGCGGCTGTCGATGCAGAGATATTTGCGCGCCAGCCCTTCCTGCTGAAACCCCGTCTTTTCGAGCACCCGCCGGCTGGCCGCATTATGCGGCAGGCAGGCCGCTTCGACCCGGTGCAGGCTGAGCATGTCGAAGGCGAAATCCAGCATCAGCGCCAGTGCCTCCGACATATGGCCACGGCCCGCATAGGGCTCGCCGATCCAGTAGCCCACGCTGCCGCTCTGGGCGACGCCACGACGCAGATTGCCCAACGTGATGCCGCCGAGCAGCTCGTCCGCCTCACGCGAGAAGGCGAACATCGCGTATGAAATCCCGTCGCGCCAATCCGCCGTGAACCGGTCAAGCCGCCGGCGGAAGGCCGTACGCGTCGTCGCGTCGGCCGGCCAGGCCGGCTCCCAGGGCACCAGGAAATCGCGGCTGACGCGCCGGATGTCGATCCACTGTTTCTGATCGCGGCGGTGGGGCGGACGGAGATACAGGCGCGGCCCGACGATCTGCGGGGCGGGGGCGCGCTGGAACAGACTCAGCACCTCCGCCATCGCATCCGCCCCCGTCAGACGGAAATCCGCGCGGCGAGCGCGTCGAACGGTTCAAGCTGCCCGATCGGCCCGATGGCGGACAGGGTCAGCTTCCCGCCGAAGATACGCCGCGCGACCCGCGCGACATCCCCGGCCTGGATGGCCTCGATCCGGGCAACCCGCTCCTCCACGGGCAGCGGCCGGCCATAGACCAGCATCTGCTGGCCCAGTTGCTCGCAGCGCGAGCCGCTGGATTCCAGCGACATCAGGGTGGCGGCGCGCAGCTGGTTGCGCGCCCGCGCCACCTCGACCTCCTCCAGCGTGTCGGCCAGCCGCACGATCTCGTCGCAGACGGCCGGCACCAGCTCGGCGACCTCGTCCTCGCCCGTGCCGGCATAGATGCCGAACAGCCCGGCATCGGTGTACGCGGACACATAGCTGTAGATCGAATAGACCAGCCCCCGGCGCTCGCGGATCTCCTGGAACAGCCGCGAGGACATGCCGCCTCCGAACAGGGTCGAGAGCACGGATGCCGCGTGGAAATCGGGGTCGTGATAGCCGACGCCGGGAAAGCCCAGCATCAGATGGACCTGCTCAAGGTCGCGGTCCTCGCGATACGCGCCGCCGCGATAATCCGCCGCCTCCAGCTTCGGCGCGGCACCCTGGGCGGGCAGCGCCGACAGCGCCCGCTCGGCCTGCCGGACCACGGCGGCATGGTCGACCTTGCCGGCCGCCGCGAGCACCATGCGGTCCGCGCCGTAATGGCGGCGCATGAAGCCGACCAGCGCGTCGCGGGGCATCGCCTCGATGATCTGGGCCGTTCCCAGGACCGGCCGGCCCAGGGCCTGCGCCGGAAAGGCCGTCTCCTGGAAATGATCGAAGATGATGTCGTCGGGCGTGTCGTGCGCCTGGCCGATCTCCTGCAGCACGACACCGCGTTCATGGGCCAGTTCGGTCTCGTCGAAGACCGCGTTGAGCACGATGTCGCCGACGATGTCGAGGGCGAGGCCGACATCCTCCTTCAGCACCTTGGCGTAATAGGCCGTCTGCTCGCGCGCCGTGTACGCGTTGAGATGGCCGCCGACCGCCTCGATGGATTCCGCGATATCCTTGGCCGTCCGGGTCTCGGTGCCCTTGAAGGCCATATGCTCCAGCAGATGCGCGACGCCGTTGATCTCCGGCGTCTCGTGGCGAGTGCCGGCCCCGACCCACAGGCCGATCGACACCGTCTCCACCGCCTCCATCCGCTCGGTCACGACCGTCAGGCCGTTCTCCAGCCGCGTCAGCTGGGCGCTGCCGGACCATTCGGAATCGCGCGGCGCCATCACGCGGCCCCGGCCAGCGCCACATGCCGGCGCACGAAGCGCTGGATGGCGGCGATGTCGTTCGGCAGCTGGGTCATGCGTTCGGGCCGGTCGAACAGATCGGCCATGCGCGGCGGCAGGGCGGGACGAATACCTCTGGCGGCCTCGACCGCATCCGGGAACTTGGCCGGGTGCGCCGTCGCCAGGGCCACCACGGGGACCGAAGCGTCGTGGTGCCGGGCGCGGGCGGCACCGACACCGATGGCCGAATGCGGATCGAGCAGTTCGCCGGTCCGTTCGTATTCCGCGCGGATGACGGCGCGGGTCTCGTCGTCGTCGAGACGGTACGCGGCGAAGGTTGCCTGGCTGCGCGCCAGCCGGTCGGCCCCCACATCGAGCCGGCGTTCGGCACGGAAGCGCGTCATCGCGTCCGCCAGCGCCATCCCGTCGCGACCGTAGAGGTCGAACAGGAACCGCTCGAAATTGCTGGCCACCTGAATGTCCATGCTGGGCGAGATGGTCGGATGCACCGTGGCCATCGACATATCGCCATGGTCAATGAACCGGGTCAGGATGTCGTTGCGGTTCGACCCCAGGATAAGCCCGCCGACCGGCAACCCCATCGCCTGTGCCGCATAGCCGGCATAGACATTGCCGAAATTGCCCGACGGCACGGAGAAGGCCACCGGGCGGTCCGGCGCGCCGAGCGCCAGGGCCGCATGCACGTAATAGACGATCTGGGCCATCACACGTGCCCAGTTGATCGAGTTCACCGCAGACAGCGCCATCTCGTCGCGGAAGGCCTGGTCGTTGAACAGCGCCTTCACGATGTCCTGGCAGTCGTCGAAAGTGCCCTCGACGGCGATGGCATGGACGTTCGGCGCATCGACCGTCGTCATCTGGCGGCGCTGCACCTCGGAGACGCGGCCCGCCGGGAACAGGATGAAGACATCGATCGCTTCGCGGTCGCGGCACGCCTCGATGGCGGCGGACCCGGTGTCGCCGGAGGTCGCGCCGACGATGGTCACGCGCTCGCCGCGGCGCTTCAGCACATGGTCGAACAGGCGCGCCAGCATCTGCATCGCCATGTCCTTAAAGGCGATGGTCGGCCCATGGAACAGTTCCATCAGCCACAGATTGGCGTCGAGTTGCTTGAGCGGGGCGATGGCGGCATGGCCGAAGCCGGCATAGGATTCATGCGCGATCCGGCGCAGATCGG
>JBFWNZ010000006.1:0-29212 GCA_050250795.1 Alphaproteobacteria bacterium
CGATGCCCGGCTGTTCGTGTTCGAGCATCTGAGCAATGTCGACACCGCCTTCGTCATCGAATCGTAGATGGCGCGCATGACGGCGCTGTGCGGCCGCCTGGAGACCGCGAACCGTGCGCAGATGGAGGACTCGGATTCCGGCCGGGGCGGCGAACGTCTCTACAGCCTTATCTATTGCGACGACGCGGCGGCGATGGCGGCGCGGGTGGAGGCGCATCGCGGCGGCCGTGCCGCGCTGTCCGACGGCGGACCCTTCGGCAGCGTCGCGCATCTGTGGCCGCTGCTGTTGTGCTTCGTGGTCGGGCTGCGCATCACCAAGACGACGGCGGAGGTGGTGCAGGCCGGCCGCGAACGCTGAACCGCGCGGTTCAGCGTTCGGGTGGCCCTGCGTTCGGGTGTCCCTGCGTTCGGGTGGCCGGGCGTTCCGGCGCCGGCGCCCCGCATGCTAAGGTGCCGCCCGCGATGACCCAGCCTGCCCCGAACCCCGCCGCCAGCCCGATGATGGCGCAGTATCTCGCCATCAAGGCGCGCCATCCGGACTGCCTGCTGTTCTACCGGATGGGCGATTTCTACGAGATGTTCTTCGAGGACGCGGTGCGGGCCGCCGCCGCGCTCGACATCACCCTGACCAAGCGCGGCGCGCATCAGGGCGAGGACATCCCGATGTGCGGCGTGCCGGTCCATGCCGCCGAGGGCTATCTGTCGCGGCTGATCCGCCAGGGCTTCCGGGTCGCGATCTGCGAGCAGCTGGAGGACCCGGCCGAGGCCAAGGCGCGCGGCGGCAAGGCGGTGGTCAAGCGCGACGTGGTGCGTCTCGTCACCCCCGGCACGATCACCGAGGAGACGCTGCTCGACGCCCGCCGGCACAACTACCTGGCGGCGCTGGCGGCGGCCGGCGAGGCGCTGGGCCTGGCCTGGCTCGACGTCTCGACCGGTACCTTCCTGGTGCAGGCGGTGTCTGCCGGCGGGCTGGCGGCGGCGCTGGCGCGCATCGATCCGGGCGAGTTGCTGGCGGCCGAGCGGCTGATGGAGCGGCCCGAGCTGTTCGAGGCCTTCGCCGAATGGCGCGCGCGGCTGACCCCGCTGCCCGATCCGCGCTTCGATTCGACCAATGCCCGCAAGCGGCTGGAAGCGCTGTACGGCGTCGCCGCGCTGGACGCCTTCGGGGCGTTCGGGCGTGCCGAGATCGCGGCGGCCGGCGCGCTGGTCGACTATGTCGAGCTGACCCAGGTCGGCCGCCTGCCGCATCTGAAGCCGCCGCAGCGCCTGGCCGACGGCGCGGCGATGGAGATCGACGCCGCGACCCGCCGCAACCTGGAACTGGTGCGGCCGCTGGCGGAGGGGGATTCGCGCGCGGTGACCCTGCTCGCCGCCATCGACCGCAGCGTGACCGGCCCCGGCGCCCGGCTGCTGGCGGCGCGGCTGGCGGCGCCGCTGACCGACCCCGTCCGGATCGGGCGGCGGCTGGACATGGTGCAGTTCTTCCATGACGAACCGGCGGCACGCGCGGCGCTGCGCGAGGAGCTGCGGCGCTGTCCGGATCTGGAGCGCGCGTTGTCGCGCCTCACGCTCGGCCGCGGCGGGCCGCGCGATCTCGCCGCCCTGCGCGACGGGCTGGGACGCGTGGACGCGTTGCGTGCGGCCGTCGCGCGCGCCGCCTTGCCGCCGCCGGACGGCGTCGCGGATGCGGGGCGGCGGCTGGGATCGCATGCGGTGCTGGTGGACCGGCTTGCGCGGGCCCTGGCGCCCGACCTGCCGCTCTCGGCGCGCGACGGCGGCTTCATCGCCCCGGGCTGCGCGGCACCGCTGGACGCGCTGCGCCAGCTGCGCGACGAGGGGCGCCGGCTGGTCGCCGAACTGGAGGCGCGCTATCGCGGCGAGACCGGCGTCGACAGCCTGAAGATCAAGCATAACAATGTCCTGGGCTATTTCATTGAAGTGACGGCGCGGCATGCGGAACGCATGGGCGACGGTTTCATCCACCGCCAGACCATGGCCGGCGCCGTGCGCTATGCGACGACCGAACTGGCCGACCTCGCGCGGCGGATCGCCGAGGCCGGCGACAAGGCGCTGGCGATGGAGCAGCAGCTGTTCGACGATCTGGTCGCCGAGGCCGTGGCGCGGGCCGGGCCGATCGGCGAGGCGGCCGCCGCCATGGCGGCACTGGATGTCGCCGCCGGGCTGGCCGAGCTGGCGGAGGCGAACCGCTATGTCCGGCCGGTCGTGGACGATTCCGCCGCCTTCCGGATCGCGGGTGGCCGCCATCCGGTGGTCGAGCAGGCGCTGCGCCGGGCGGGCGAGGGCAGCTTCGTCGCCAACGATTGCGATCTGGGGCCCGAGGGGCGGCTGTGGCTCGTCACCGGGCCGAACATGGCCGGCAAGAGCACCTTCCTGCGGCAGAACGCGCTGATCGCCATCCTGGCCCAGATCGGCGCCTTCGTGCCGGCGGACTCCGCCCATATCGGCGTCGTCGACCGGCTGTTCAGCCGGGTCGGCGCCGCCGACGACCTGGCGCGCGGCCGCTCCACCTTCATGGTCGAGATGGTGGAGACGGCGGCCATCCTGCATCAGGCGACGCCGCGCTCGCTGGTCATCCTGGACGAGATCGGCCGCGGCACCGCCACCTTCGACGGGCTGTCCATCGCCTGGGCGGCGGTCGAGCACCTGCATGACGGCAACCGATGCCGTGGCTTGTTCGCCACGCATTATCACGAGCTGGTGGCGCTGACGGCGCGTCTCGACGGGCTGCGCCCGTTCACGATGCGGGTCAAGGAATGGCAGGGCGAGGTGGTGTTCCTGCACGAGGTGGCGCCGGGGGCGGCCGACCGCTCCTACGGCATCCATGTCGCCAAGCTGGCGGGGCTACCGGCCAGCGTGGTCGCCCGCGCCGAGGCGGTGCTGGCGACGCTGGAATCCGGCGAGCATTCCGGCGCAGCCGCACGTCTGGCCGAGGATTTGCCGCTGTTCGCCGTCGCCCGCCCCGCCCCGCCGCCGCCCGCTGCGGCCGGTCCGGGCCCGGTCGAGGCGGCGCTGGCGGCGGTCAATCCCGACGAGTTGGCCCCGCGCGAGGCCCTCGACCTGCTGTACCGGCTGAAGTCGCTCCAGCGCCCGGACTGACGGAACTTTCCCGCGTATCACGCGTTTGCCGGACGGATGAGTTCGTGCAACCGGAGACATGTGCCATGGCGGGGATGGAAAGCGTGATGGCGGCGGCAATCGCGATGCTGGCGCTGGGGGCGACCCCGGACGCCCCTGCCGCGACGCGCGGCGTCCAGCTGGCGCAGAGCGCGCCGGCCGCCCGGCCGGCCCCGCCGCCGCCCGGAAGCCCCGCTGCGCCGACCGCGGTCGAACAGGCGGTGAAGGAGGCGTTCGCCGGGGTGGTGGTGCATGAGGATGGCAGCGTCGAAACCACCGGCAACGGCCAGAATTCGCTGGGAGAGGACGGGCTGCCGCAGGGGCTGGCGCGCGAGGTGCGGAACAGCAACCGCCTGCCGCGCGGCTTGCAGGAGCGCCTGACCGACCGCATTCAGGCCCGGCATCCGGATGCGGAGATGGAATATAACGGTGTCGAGGTGATCGTACGGGATAAGACGAGCGGAAAAGAGATCGAATCGATCAAGGATGTGATCGAACTGGCGCGGGTCCTGAACCGTCCGCCGCGCCCCTGAGGGGCACTGTGCGCGCCGTCACAGCGTGCCGCCGCCTCGGCCCGTATTCTGCCGGATCGAGCCCGAGGTCCCGCCATGCCCAACCGCCGACTCTTCCTTATCCTGCCCTTGACGGCCCTGGCCGTCATCGGGCCGTTCATGCTGCCCGCTGCGGCCGGTCCCCAGACGGTCGCGCAGGCTTCCGCCGGGGCGCTGAGCCCGGCCGAGCGCCAGGCCATCGCCGAAGCCATGGTCGATGCGCTGGACGGCCTCAAGGTCTATGACAACGGGGCGGTCGAGGAAGCGTCGGGGGCGCCGGCGGATATGGACGGCATGCCGTCGGGGCTGATGGATTACGTCCAGCGCACGAAGCAGCTGCCGCCCGGCCTGCAGCAGCTGGTGATCGACGCGGTCGAGGTGCGGCTTCCGGGGCGCCGGGCGCAGCTGGCGGGCGTCAGTCTGGTGCTGCGGGATGCCGCGGGCGGGGCCATCGTCGGCACGGTCGGCGACGTGCTGGCGCTGCGGCGCAGCCTCAGCCTGCGGAACTGATCGCCGCCCCTTGCTTTTGCGCGCCGCTGGGCGCAACTCTTCCCTATGACGAAGCTTCGCGACAGGCGCGCCATCATCGACCGGCTGGCCGTGCAGGAAGCCGCCGAGGCGGCGATTGCCGACGCCAGCGAATCCGAGCGACCGGCCCGGCTTCTCACCGTCTATCGTGCCGTTCTGGAAACCGGCCATGCCGAGATCCGGCGCCGTTTCGACGAGGATTCGGACGGCTCCGCCTGCGTCGCCGGCCGTTGCTTCCTGATCGACCAGCTGCTGCGCGTCATGCACGACATGGCCGCCAACTGGCTCTATCCCGCGGCCAATCCGACCGCGGCCGACCAGCTGGCGATCGTGGCCTATGGCGGTTACGGGCGCGGGGAGCTGGCACCGCATTCCGACATCGACCTGCTGTTCCTGCTGCCCTACAAGCAGACGCCGCGCGGCGAGCAGATCGTCGAGCACATGCTCTACACGCTGTGGGACATGGGGCTGAAGGTCGGCCACGCGACCCGCTCCATCGACGACTGCATCCGCCTCGCCAAGGCCGATGTCACGATCTGCACCGGCCTGCTGGAGGCGCGCTTCATCTGGGGCACCCAGCGCCTGTTCCTCGATCTGCGCCAGCGCTTCCAGAAGCAGGTGGTCGAGGGCGGCGGCACCGATTTCGTCATCGCCAAGCTGGCCGAGCGCGACGAGCGGCACGAGAAGATGGGCGACAGCCGCTATGTGCTGGAGCCGAACGTCAAGGACGGCAAGGGCGGCCTGCGCGATCTCCAGACCCTGTTCTGGATCGCCAAGCATCTCTACCGCGTCACCGACATGGCCGGGCTGATCGACGAGGGCGTGCTGACGGCGGCCGAGGCGCGGCAGTTCGCCAAGGCGCAGGACTTCCTGTGGACGGTGCGCTGCCATATCCACTATCAGGCCGGCCGGCCGGACGAGCGGCTGACCTTCGATCTGCAGCCCACGCTGGCCCGGCGCATGGGCTATACTGATCGGGCGGGCGTCGCCGCGGTCGAGCGCTTCATGAAGCACTATTTCCTGGTGGCCAAGGAAGTGGGCGACCTGACGCGCATCTTCTGCGCCGCGCTGGAGGCGCGCCAGCAGCGCGGCTGGTTCGGTTTCTCCGGCTTCAGCCTGTTCCGCCGCGAGGTCGAGGGCTTTCCCGTCGAGGGTGGAAGGCTGCGCGTCACCGGCCCCGATCATTTCGCCAATCAGCCGCGCGACCTGCTGCGCCTGTTCGAGGTGGCGCATCGCTGCGACCTGGACATCCATCCCGATGCCTTGCAGCAGGTCACGCGCAACCTGAAGCGCATCGACCGCAAGCTGCGCGAGGACCCCGAGGCGAACCGCCTGTTCATGGCGATGCTGACGGCCGAGAAGAATCCCGAGATCACGCTGCGGCGGATGAACGAAGCCGGCGTGTTCGGCCGGTTCATCCCGGATTTCGGGCGTGTCGTCGCGCAGATGCAGTACGACATGTACCATGTCTACACGACCGACGAGCACACCATCCGCGCCATCGGCATCCTGAACCGGATCGAGCGCGGCGAACTGGCCGAGGACCATCCGCTCGCCTCCGAGATCATCCACAAGGCGCTGTCGCGCCGCGCCCTGTATGCCTCGGTGCTGATGCACGACATCGCCAAGGGCCGCGGCGGCGACCATTCCGAGCTGGGCGAGAAGGTGGCGATGAAGCTGTGCCCCCGGCTGGGCCTGACGCCGGAGGAGACCGAGACGGTCGCCTGGCTGGTGCGCTTCCACCTGGCGATGAGCCATACCGCCTTCAAGCGGGACCTGTCCGACTACAAGACGGTGGCGGATTTCGTGCGGCTGG
Source organism: Alphaproteobacteria bacterium (assembly GCA_050250795.1). Lineage (GTDB taxonomy): Bacteria > Pseudomonadota > Alphaproteobacteria > UBA8366 > UBA8366 > JBFWNZ01. The sequence continues at coordinate 6,031 of JBFWNZ010000006.1, forward strand.
TGCAGTCGCCCGAGCGGCTGCGCCTGCTGCTCTGCCTGACTGTGGTCGACATCCGCGCGGTCGGCCCCGGCCGCTGGAACAGCTGGAAGGCGGTGCTGCTGCGCGATCTCTATTACCGGGCCGAGGAGATCATGGGCGGCGCCGGCGGCGCGGCCACCCGGCGCGACCGCGTCGCCGCCGTCCACGCGGCGCTCGACAAGCGGCTGGCCGACTGGGACGCGGCGGACCGCGCGGCGCATTACGAACTGGCGCGGTCCAGTTACTGGCTGGGCTTCGATACCGAATCGCTGGCCCGCCATGCCCGCTTCATCCGCGAGACCGACCGCGCCGGCCAGGCCCTGGCGGTGGACACGCGCGTCATGCCGGACCAGGGCGTGACCGAGGTGACGGTGTATGCCCACGACCATCCGGGCTTGTTCAGCCGGATTTCCGGTGCGCTCGCGGTTTCGGGGGCGAACATCGTCGATGCGCGGATCAACACGCTGGCCAACGGCATGGCGCTGGATGCCTTTACGGTCCAGGACGCCGAGGGCGGCGCCTTCGCGCGGCCGGACAAGCTGGCCAAGCTGGCCACCGCCATCGAGCAGTCGCTGGCCGGGCGGCTGCGGCCGCTGGCCGAATTGAGCAAGCGACCCTCCACCGGGCCGACCCGGGCGCGGGTGTTCCGCGTCGAGCCGCGCGTCCTGATCGACAACAAGGCGTCCAACACCAACACGGTGATCGAGGTGAACGGCCGCGATCGGCCGGGCCTGCTGTACGACGTCACGCGCGCGCTGACGGACCTGGCGCTCCAGATCACCTCGGCCAAGATCTCCACCTATGGCGAGGTGGTGGTCGACGTGTTCTATGTGAAGGACGTGTTCGGCATGAAGGTCGAGCATGACGGCAAGCTGGAGCAGATCCGCGACCGGCTGCTGATGGCGCTGGCCGACCCCAATGCCGCGCTGCCGCCGGCCAAGCCGGAGCGGCCGGCGAAGCCGGAGCCGAAGCGCACGCGCCGCCGCAAGCCGGCCGGGGAAGCGGCGGAACCGGCCGCCGTCAGCGCCGCGGCCGACGGATCGGCCGAGTAGCGGGCCGCCCTCGGGCGCCCGCCTTCTTTCCGACGCGAATCTCGGCTACAGAACGGCATGGCACTCTATCGGGCTATCGCGACGCTCGGCAGCTGGACGATGCTGAGCCGCATCCTGGGTTTCGTCCGCGACATGCTGCTGGCCGGGGTGCTGGGGGCCGGCATGGTGGCCGACGCCTTCTTCGTTGCCTTCAAGTTCCCGAATTTCTTCCGCCGCCTGTTCGCCGAAGGGGCGTTCAACGCGGCCTTCGTGCCGCTCTATGCCCGGCGGCTGGAGCAGGATGGGCAGGACGCTGCACGCGGCTTCGCCGGCGAGGTGGCGGCGGTGATGACGGCGTGGCTGCTGGTGTTCACGGCGATCGCCCAGGCGGCGATGCCCTGGCTGATGCTGGTCCTGGCGCCGGGTTTCTCGGACCAGCCGGAGAAATTCGCGCTGGCGGTCGACCTGACGCAGATCACCTTTCCCTATCTGATGTTCATGGCGCTGGTGGCGCTGCTGGGCGGCATGCTCAACGCGCATCACCGCTTCGCCGCGACGGCGGCGGCGCCCATCGTGCTCAACCTCGTGCTGATCGCAACCCTGGGTCTGGTCAAGGCGGGGCTCCTGCCGCTGCCGGGACAGGCCGTGTCCTGGGGCGTGATCGTCGCCGGCGCCGGCCAGTTCGCATGGCTCGCCTGGGCCTGCCACCGCCAGGGCATCGCCTTCCGGGTGCCGGTGCCGAGCCTGACGCCGGGCGTGCGCCGCCTGTTGCGGCTGATGGTGCCGGGGCTGATGGGGGCGGGCGTGGTGCAGATCAACCTCGTCATCGACGTGATGCTGGCTTCGCTGCTGCCCGAGGGCTCGGTGTCCTGGCTCTACTATGCGGATCGGGTGAACCAGCTGCCGCTGGGCGTCGTCGGGGTCGCCATCGGGGTGGCGCTGCTGCCGATGCTGTCGCGCCAGCTGAGCGCGGGCGACCTGCGCGGCGCGGCCGACAGCCAGAACCGGGCGGTTGAGCTGGGCCTGCTGCTGACCTTGCCGGCGGCGGCGGCCCTGGTTGCCATTCCGGGCCCCATCGTCGGCGTTCTGTTCCAGCGCGGCGCCTTTCAGGCCGGGGACGCGGCGGCGACGTCGGCGGCGCTGGGCGCCTTTGCGATGGGGCTGCCCGGCTATGTGCTGATCAAGGCGCTGGTGCCGGCCTTCTTCGCCCGCGAGGATACCGCTACCCCGGTCAAGGTGGCGGTCGCCGCCATGCTGCTGAATATCGGGCTGGCCCTGGCGCTGATGCCGGTGCTGGCGCATGTCGGCATCGCGCTTGCGACCGCGACCGCCGCCTGGGCCAATGCCGGGCTGCTCGCCTGGCTGCTGCACCGCCGCGGCCTGTTGCAGACCGATGCGCGGCTGCGCCGCCGGGCGCCGCGCATCCTGCTTGCGGCCGCGGCGATGGCCGGGGCCCTGTGGCTGGGCGCTCGCGCCCTCGAAGGCGCGTTCGCGGGGCCGCTCTGGCATGGCGTCCCGGCCCTGGCGGCGCTGGTTCTGGGCGGCATGGTCTGCTACGGCGCGCTGGCGCAGCTGACCGGTGCCGCCAGCTTTCGCGACATTCGCGGCGCCCTGCGACGGGGCGAGGTTGCGCCGCGCGTGAAATGATCTAGCATTCGGGCGTCACCGCCGAGGAGCCGTTCATGGTCCGCATGTCCGATCTGGCCGCCGAGGAGCGCGAGCGCTTCCTGTCGCGCAAGTTCGCGGCGCTGCCGGGCGCGCCCTTCGTGCAGCCGCCGGCCCTGGACAAGGCGCGGCTCGCCATCGTGACGACGGCGGGCCTGCAACGCCGCAGCGACCGGGCCTTCGACATCCGCACCGGCGACTACCGCGTCATCCCCGGCGATGTCGAGGGACGCGACCTGGTGATGAGTCATTCCTCGTCGAATTTCGACCGCACCGGGTTCCAGCAGGATGTGAACATCGCCTTTCCCATCGACCGGCTGCGCGAGTTGGAGCGCGCGGGCGAGATCGGGTCGCTGGGCCGCTTCCACTATTCCTTCATGAGCGCGTTCGCCCAGCTGTCGGATTTCGAGCCGGCGGCACGCGAGGTGGCGGGGATGCTGAAGCGCGACGCGGTCGACGCGGTGCTGCTGACCCCCGTCTGACCGAACTGCACGAGCGCCGTGGCCGCGCTCGCCCATTATCTCGAAGAGGACGGCATCGCGACGACGGGCATCAGCCTGATCCGTCCGCATACCGAGGCGCTGCGTCCGCCGCGTGCCCTGTGGGTGCCGTTCGAGCTGGGCCGGCCGTTCGGCGTGCCCGGCGACGCGGATTTCCAGATGCGGGTGCTGCGTGCCTGCCTGGGCCTGCTGGCCCGCGGCGACGGACCGTCGATCATCGAGGATTATCCGGAGGATGCGCCCGGCGGCTCACCTTCGGCCGAAGCCGAGGAAGGCTGGGCCTGCGCCGTCTCCTTCCCGCCGCCGCCGGGGGCGGAGGACCCGCTTGCGGCGGCGCTGGCCGCCGAGGTGCAGCGTCTGGAGCCTTGGTATGCGCTGTCGGTGGAGACGCGCGGCCGGACGGCGGTGGACGGGCGGGCGATGGACATCGCCGCAGCGGTGCGGTTCGTCTCGGCCTTCCTGACGCGTGCCGAGGCCGCGCCCTGGCCGGACAGCCCGTCACCGGACCTCGACCGTGCCGCCGCGCTGCGCCTCGCCGTCGACGACCTCAAGAGCTATGTCATGGAGGCGGCGACCGCCCAGCCGGGCAGCGGCGGCAACAGCGTGACCCAGGAAAACTGGTTCTGGGACGCAACCGCCACGGCCAGGGCCATCCTGGCCCTGCGCAAGGTGCTGGCCGATTGCGGCGATCCCGCGCTCGCAGCGGTCGCACCGACGCTGGTGCCGGCCCGGCAGCTGCGGCGTACGGCAGCCCCATCCGCCGGCGCTTGACCGGCGCCACGCTTGCGCCCATAAACCCGCCGCCCCGGCCGGTCGCGGTCCACCCGCCGGCAGACGGGGCGTTTTCATCCCCGTGTCCATAACGAGGGTTCCATGCGGCGCATCTTCTCGGGCATCCAGCCCACCGGCAATCTGCATCTGGGCAATTATCTCGGCGCCATCCGCAACTGGGTGGGGCTGCAGGACGACTTCGACTGCATCTATTGCATCGTCGACCTGCATGCGATCACCGTGTGGCAGGACCCGGCGGCGCTGCGCGCGACCACGCGCGAGGCGGCGGCCAGCCTGCTGGCCTGCGGCATCGATCCCAAGCGCCATATCCTGTTCAACCAGAGCCAGAATCCCGACCATGCGCAGCTGGCCTGGATTCTCAACTGCGTCGCGCGCATGGGCTGGCTGTCGCGCATGACCCAGTTCAAGGAGAAGGCGGGCAAGAACCGCGAGCAGGCCTCGACCGGGCTGTTCGTCTATCCGAACCTGATGGCCGCCGACATCCTGGCCTATCGCGCCACCCATGTGCCGGTTGGCGAGGACCAGAAGCAGCATCTGGAGCTGGCGCGCGACATCGCGCAGAAGTTCAACATCGATTACGGGCTCGACTTCTTCCCGCTGCCCGAGCCGCAGATCCTGGGCGCGGCGACCCGCGTCATGTCGCTGCGCGACGGCACGCGCAAGATGTCGAAATCCGACCCGTCGGATTACAGCCGCATCAACCTGACCGACGGCGCGGACGAGATCGCGCAGAAGATCCGGCGCGCCAAGACCGATCCCGAGCCGCTGCCGACGACGGCGGACGGGTTCGAGGGGCGGCCCGAGGCGTTGAACCTGATCGGAATTTATGCCGCGCTGTCCGGTGCGACGCGCGAGGCGGTGCTGGCGGATGTCGGCGGCCGCCAGTTCTCCGCCTTCAAGGCGATGCTGACCGATCTGGCGGTGGCGACGCTCGGTCCCATCGGCGCGGAGATGCAGCGGCTGATGGCCGATCCGGGGCATATCGACGCGGTGCTGCGGGACGGTGCGGCGCGCGCCTGCGCCGTATCGCGGCCGGTCATGCGCGAGGTCGAGGACATCGTGGGGTTCCTGCGGCCGTAGCAGCAATGCAGGGGCGGTGTGCTCGGGCCGGCGTTGCGTCGGCGGCCCATGCCGGGCACACTCCGCCGCAGGGGGTCGCATCGGGGCAGGAGCGATCGGGATGAGCGACAAGGACGCCGCGGCGGAACAGCCGAAGCCGGACTCGGACCGCGTCTTTCTCGTCGTTGTCGACGACAGCGACGAGATGCGCCTGGCGCTGCGCTTTGCCGCGCTCAGCGCCAAGCGGGCGGGCGGCCGGGTTGCGCTGATGTTCGTGCAGGATTCGGTCGACTTCCAGCACTGGCTGGGGGTCGAGGCGATCATGCGCGAGGAGGCGCGGGAGAAGGCCGAGGAGATTCTCCAGAAGCTGTCGGCCGACGTGTTCCAGTGGTCGGGCAGCTATCCGGTGCTGTATATCCGCGAGGGCGACCGCCGCGACGAGCTGCTGGCGCTGCTGAACGAAGAGCCGTCGATCAAGATCGTCGTGCTCGCCGCCAGCACCGGATCCGGCGGTCCGGGACCGATCATCAGCTATCTGGTGGGCAAGGGCGTCAGCCAGCTGCATGTGCCGGTGATGATCGTTCCGGGCTCGCTGACCGAGGAAGAGGTCGTGGCCCTGACGTGACCGCGCGGCGTATCGCCGGCACGGGTTGATTGCGCGCCCCGTCGCGTCCATGTAGAGGATGCTGCGCGGGGCTGCGTTGAGCGAGGAGTTCGCACGCATGTTCATCCAGACCGAACCGACGCCGAATCCGGCGACGATGAAGTTTCTGCCCGGCCGGACCGTGATGGAGGCCGGCACCGCCGACTTCGCGTCGGCCGACGCTGCCGCGGGGCGCTCGCCCCTGGCCGAGGCGCTGTTCGCCGTACAAGGCGTGGCCGCCGTGTTCTTCGGCGGCGATTTCGTGACCATCACCAAGGTCGCCGACGCCGAATGGTACTTGATCAAGCCCGCGATCCTGGGCGCGATCATGGAGCATTTCACCGCCGGCAAGCCGGTGATGAGCGCGGCCGCGACGGCCGAAACGGCGGCGCCCGCCGAGGGCGACGACGAGGTCGTCACCCAGATCAAGGAATTGCTCGATACGCGCGTCCGGCCGGCCGTGGCCCAGGACGGCGGCGACATCGTGTTCCACGGGTTCGAGAGCGGCGTGGTCTACCTGCACATGCAGGGCGCCTGCGCCGGCTGCCCCAGCTCGACCGCGACCCTCAAGATGGGGATCGAGAACATGCTGCGGCACTACATTCCCGAAGTGGTCGAGGTGCGCGCGGTCGGCATGTGACCGCGCCCCGGCCAATCGTCGAAACGGATTTCGGAGAGCGAATGTCGACGGATCGCAATGCCGCCCTGTGGCGGATGCGGCGCCGGCGCGACGGACGGATCGCGACCTGCGGAATTGCCCTGGGACTGCTGGCGATGGCGACGGTGCTGCACAATGTGCGCGACCGCGACCGCAGCCATGAGTCCCGCCCCGCCGTGGATGCCGCGAGCCTCGCGGCACCGCGCGATGTGACGGTCTCGGCGCTGGAGACGTTGTTCGGCCAGGTCGGCTACGACCTGGATGCGGTCCGCGCCGGCCTGCGCGGCGTGCCGCGGCTCACCCTGGACGGGGTGCCGAACGACCTGCACGACGTAGCCCATCCCGGCGATCGCAAGGCGACTTTCATCGCCTTCATGCTGCCGATGATCCTGCAGGCGAACGAGCGGGTGCTGGAACAGCGCCGGTTCCTGGAAGGGGTCTCCGCCGGGCTGGCGGCCGGCCAGGAACCCGAGGACGGCGTCCGCGCCCGCATCCAGGCGATCGCACTGGAATACGGGGTCGCCGAGGACGATTTGCCGGCGCTGATGGAGCGGGTCGATATCGTGCCGCCGTCGCTGGCCATCGCGCAGGCCGCCATCGAGAGCGGCTGGGGCACCTCGCGTTTCGTGCGCGAAGGCAACGCCGCCTACGGGCAGCAGACCACCTCGGCCTATGACAATCTGATCCCCGAGGCGCGGCCCGACGGTGCGACCTATCGGGTGCGGGCCTTCGGCAGCCTGATGGAATCGGTCGACTCCTATCTGCGCAACCTGAACTCGCACGCGGCCTATGCGGATTTCCGCAAGGCCCGGGCCGCGCTGCGTCAGGCCGGCACGGATGCAGACGGAACGACCCTGGCCGGGGCGCTGGAAATCTATTCCGAGAAAGGCCAGCACTATGTCGAGCTGGTCCGCGACATCATTCGCCGCAACGGTCTGGAAGCGTTCAATCGGGCGCGGCTGGATACGGTTGCCCTGCCGCCGGGATCGTTCCGGGTCGCCGATCAGCGCTCCGGCACGTAGAACTGCCACCCGAACCAGCGCCAGCGCGTATCCCCGTCTTCGCTGCGGCTGACCGGCATGGTGCAGTTGAGCCGGGACCGGCCGGTGGGGAAGGGTTTCGGGAACCGCATCTCCACCCGATGGGTGCCCAGCCGTTCGACCTTCACCTGTCCGAAGCTGGAGTGGAAGCAGGCGAGGCGTTCCAGCCCGAGGATGGTCCGGTCGACCGTGAAGCCGAAGGCGGGCGGATTCTGCGCCGGCTTCAGCAGCGGGTCGGCCGGCGTGATCTCATCGACCGGAAGCGGCATCGCATCGGCCGCCAGCCGGAACCGTTCCAGATCGCCATAGGCCTCGTTCATCGCGAAGCGCGGCAGCAGATGCCGGTTCTCAGCCGGGTGCAGCACACCGGAATGCTGGCCGAACGCGGCCGCGAAGCCCAGCCGGCGCGCGGTCTTGATCTCGCGCAGGCCGGCCTCCCCCGAAGGATAGGCCATCAAGGTGGGTGCGACGCCCAGCTCGGCCGATATCCGGGCCTGTGCCTTGGTCATCTCGGCATCCAGCGCCGTGTCGTCCAGACCCGGCAGGTGTCGCTGTCCGGCTGTATGGTTGCCGAAGGTCACGCCGCCCGCGGCCTTCATCTCGCGCAGCTGGTCCCAGCTCATGTAATCCGGCAGCTTCGCATCCACCGCATCGGTCCCGACGAAGACGGTGAAGGGAAAGCCCGCCTTGCGCAGGCGCGGCCAGGCTTCGGTGAAGACGGAGCGGTACGCGTCGTCGATGGTGATGGCGACCGTGCGGTCGGGCAGCGTCTGGCCCGAGGCCAGCGCCGCCACGATCTCGGGCAGCGGAAGGACCCTGTAACCGCCGCTTTTCAGGCTTTGCAGATGCGCCTCGAACTGTTCCAGCCGGATGCTGGTCGAGGGGTACTGGTTCTCGCCGAAGCGATGATAGATGAAGGCGACGGCATGATCCGCGGCCCAGGCGGGCGCCAGCGGGGCAAGCATCGCCGCGGCCAGCAGCCAGCCGGCCCGCCGGTGCGGTTTGGGGCGCCTGGATTGCGCGGCAGGGGCGGGCGAGCGACTATGCACGGCGGACACATATATTATAGGCTCCGCCCCGCCCACAAGCGGCCCGCGGTATCAGGCGAGGAAGAGCATGTTGCACGATCAGGCCTACGACATCCTGTTCCGGGACGCGCGCAGCTATCCGCGCTGGACAGACCGGCCGGTGGACGAGGGCACGCTCCGCAGCATCTACGACATCGCAAAGCTTGGGCCGACCAGCGCCAACTGCTCGCCGATGCGTCTTGTCTTCGTGCGCACGCCCGAGGGCAAGGAAAAGCTGAAACCCTGCCTGCTGTCGGGAAACGTCGAGAAGACGATGACCGCTTCGGTCTGCGCGATCATCGCCTATGACCTCGATTTTCACGAGCATCTGCCGCGGCTGTTCCCGTTTGCCGATGCGCGGGCATGGTTCACCGGAAATGCCGAGCTGATCCGCAACACGGCCTTTCGCAACGGCACGCTTCAGGCGGCCTATCTGATGACGGTCGCGCGCGGCCACGGGCTCGATGTCGGTCCGATGTCCGGCTTCGACAATGCCAAGGTCGATGCCGCCTTCTTCGCCGGCACCTCGTTCCGGTCGAATTTCCTGTGTCTGCTGGGGCATGCGGACCATTCCGGAATGGACGCGCGGGCGCCGCGCTTCGACTTCGACGAGGTCTGCCGGTTCGCATGACCGGCCCGGGCCATTCGGATTGCGGGATCCACGATCCGTGAAACTGCTGGCCTTCGATACGGCGACCGCCGCCTGTTCCGCGGCTGTCTGGGCCGATGGGTCGATCGCGGCGCGTCGCTTCGCGGCGATGCGGCGGGGCCACGCCGAGGCGCTGCTGCCGATGCTGCGCGCGACGATGGCGGAGGCGGGGCTGGCCTTCGATGCGCTGGACGCGATTGCGACCACGGTGGGGCCGGGTGCCTTCACCGGTCTGCGGATCGGCCTGTCGGCGGCACGGGCCATTGCGCTGGCGGCCCGCATACCGGTGCTGGGGGTCGGCACGCTGGAGGCGGTGGCCGCCGCGGCGCATCCCCGGTGCGCCGGGCGGGCGCTTCTGGTGGCGCTGGAAACCCAGCGTGCGGATATCTATGCCCAGTTTTTCCACCCGACGGGCGAAGCGCTGGGGCCGGCCTTCGCCGGCTCCGTGGAGGCGGTCGCCCGACGCGTCGCTGCCGCGCCCCTGGCCATTGCCGGCGATGCGGCGGGGCGGGTCGCGGCCGTCTTGCAGCCGTTCCGGCCGGCCGCCGCACCGGCCGCTGCGCCGGTCGTCATGCTGGATGGAACCGATACGGCCGATGCGGCCGTTGTAGCGAGGATGGCTGCTGAGCGTGCCGTTAAGGGGGGGATGCCACCCGCCGATGCACCGCCGCCGGCACCCGTCTATCTGCGCCCTCCGAGCGTGACGGTGGCCGCCAAGGCGCCGGCATGACCGGCGTCCTGGTGGTGCCGACGCAGGATCGCGACCTGCTTGCGGCAGTGTATGCGGCCGCTTTCGACGAGCCTTATACCCTGCCGGCGGTGGAGGCGATGTTGCAGCCGCCGGTCGGGTTCGCGTTGGTGGCCGGGGCGCGAGCGGACAGGCCGCCGCAAGGTTTCGCCATCGCGCGCAGCGTCGCCGATGAGGCGGAACTGCTGATGCTGGGCGTGGTACCGGCCGAACGGCGCTCGGGGATCGGCCGGGCGCTGACGGACGCGGTCTGCGATGCCGCGGCGGCGCGCGGGGCGAAGACCCTGTTCCTGGAGGTGGGAGAGGACAATCCTGCGGCCCTCGCCCTGTACCGGGCGGCCGGGTTCGAAACCGTGGGCCGACGGCCGGGCTACTACCGCCGATCTGCCGGCCTGCGTGTGGCCGCGCTTGTTATGCGCCGGCAGCTGTGATTCGAGGACTGGCTCCTTCGGTTATGGGGCCGTTATGGGGGATGAATTCTGTTACCGGCATCCTATATCTGAATCAAAGCCGACCCGGCTTGCGAATTCGGCGACGCGTTTGGTACAGTATTCTTCGCCGTTTCTTTCCGATTAGTCGGATGAAACGAAAAAAAGGCCAATAACTTGTCGTGGTGACTGTCCTGTGGGGATGGCACGGCGATATGGGCGGCAGCGTGGGGCCGCGCCGCCCGACGATAGGGAACCGGATGAATGTCGGAGACGACCGAAGCTGAGGGCAAGCGCGAGGACCTTCTGGGGCTGACCTCGGAAATCGTGGCGGCACATGTCTCGAACAACACGGTCGCGCTCGCGGATCTGCCGGGGCTGATCGAGCAGGTCTATCGCACACTGGCCACGGTCGGGGGCAGCGTGGAACCGCCGACCGACCGGCCGACGCCGGCGGTTCCCGTGAAGAAGTCGGTGACGCCCGAATACATCGTCTGCCTGGAGGACGGGAAGAAGCTGAAGATGCTCAAGCGGCATCTGAAGACGGCGTACAACATGACGCCCGAGGAATATCGGGAGCGCTGGGGACTGCCGGCCGACTACCCCATGGTGGCGCCGAACTATGCCAAGCAGCGCAGCCGGCTGGCGAAGCAGATCGGGCTCGGCACGCGCGCGCGGCGCGACGATTCCGACGACGAGGAGTGATCGCCGCTCTCCGGCGTGGCGATTCGAGGTCGGCAGCCTATATTATCGTGCATGGGGGGCGCGCGTCCGCGGCCGTTGTGGCGCGGGCTTGAGCCGACGGGGGGACGATGCAAGACGATATCGAACGGCAGTGCCAGGAAAAGGGCCTCAAGATGACCGAGCAGCGGCGGGTCATCGCACGGGTTCTGACGGAATCGAGCGATCATCCCGATGTCGAGGAACTGCATCGGCGTGCCACGACGATCGATTCCCGGATCAGCATCGCGACGGTTTATCGGACGGTCCGGCTGCTTGAGGAAGCGAACATCCTGACGCGTCACGATTTCGGCGACGGCCGGGCGCGTTACGAGACGGCGGCGGAGGATCATCACGATCACCTGATCGACATCGAGACCGGCCAGGTGATCGAATTCCACAACGAGGAGATCGAGGCGCTGCAACGCGCCGTGGCCGAAAGGCTGGGCTATCGCCTTGTCGATCACAGGCTGGAACTCTACGGTGTGCCGCTGAAAAAGAGCAGATAATTCCCTTGGCCTTTACTGTATAGTCGGACCCCGTGTCGGAACGTCGTGCCGCCCAGATGCATCTGCGACCCCAGAAGACTGCGGACTATGTGTCCGCGGACGAGGCGCCGGACGAATTGCGTTCGGGCAGCATGCTTATCCGCCTTGCCGCGGACGAGGCCGAGATTCGCGCGGCGCAGGAACTGCGCTATCGCGTCTTCTACGACGAGATGCATGCCCAGCCGACCCAGGAGACATTGCGCCTGAAACGCGATTTCGATCGCTATGACGAGGTCGCCGATCACCTTCTCGTCCTGGATGAGGATCGCGGGCCCGGTGCCGATCGGGTGGTGGGGACCTATCGCCTGATCCGCCGGTCGGCGGCGGCATCGCGCGGCGGTTTCTACACGGCCGACGAGTTCGACATCGGGGTCCTCACCAAGCGCACCGGCGAGGTTCTCGAACTGGGCCGGTCCTGCGTCCATCCCGATTACCGCACGCGCCGGGTGCTCGACCTGCTCTGGCGCGGCATCGCCGCCTATCTGTTCCGGTTCGACATCGAGCTGATGTTCGGCTGCGGCAGTTTTCCCGGCGCCGATCCGGAGCGGCTCAAGATGCTGCTGTCCTTCCTCTATCACGACCATCTCGCGCCGATGGACTATCGGCCCAGCGCCTTGCCGGAACGGCGGGTGGAGATGAACCGGATGCCGCGCGCGGAAATCGATGCCCGCCGGGCCGTTGCCGAGCTGCCGCCGCTGATCAAGGGCTATCTGCGTCTCGGCGGCTTCGTCGGCGACGGGGCGGTGATCGACGAGCAGTTCAATACGACGGATGTCTGCGTGGTCGTGGTCACGGACAGCATTACCGACACCTACCGGCGCTATTACAGCCGCCGGTCGAAGGACTCTCAGGCCGCCTGAGCGCCGCCGCGAGATGACCGTTTCCCCTGTCCTTCAGTTCTGGCGCGCGGCCCTTCTGGGCCTGAACATGATTCTGGTCTTCTTCGTGCAGAAACCGGCGATGTGGCTGCGCCTGCCGGCGGCGGACGTGATCCCGCATCGCTGGCACGGCATCAGCGCGCGCATCTTCGGAATCAAGGTGACGCGGCGCGGCGAGCCGGCGCGCGGCGGGCCGCTGCTGGTGGTCGCGAACCATGTGTCCTATCTGGATGTCCTGGCGCTGGGGTCGGTGGTTAACGGCAGCTTCGTCGCCAAGGCCGAGATCGCCGACTGGCCGATGTTCGGCGCGCTGTGCCGGTTGCAGAACACCATCTTCATCGAACGCAATGCGCGGGCGGCGCTGGCCCAGCGGGCCGAGCTGGAAAGCCGGCTGGGCAGCGGCGATACCTTGATCCTGTTTCCCGAGGGAACCAGTTCGGACGGCATGCATATGAAGCCGTTCAAAAGCACGCTGTTCAGCGTCGCGGGGATCGAGGTGGATGGCCGTCCGGTGCCGGTGCAGCCGGTGTCCATTGCCTATGTGCGGCTGGACGGCTTGCCGCTGGGCCGCTGTTTCCGGCCGCTTTATGCCTGGTATGGCGACATGGAGCTGATGAGCCATCTGTGGCGCGCGCTGGGGATGGGGCGGCTGGAGGTGGAGGTCACCTTCCACCCGCCCGTCACGATCGCCGATTTCGCGTCGCGCAAGGCCATGTCCGACCATTGCGAGGCGGTGATCGCGGCCGGGGTGGCGAATTCGCTTGCAGGCCGGCCCGCGACGTCCGCCCACCGTCCGTCCGGATCGGAGGTCGTCGCCGCCAAGCCGGCCGCGGTCGCATCGTGAGTCCGGATATGCCCGAGACTGGCGCGGCACCGAGGATTCCGCTATTTCAGCGCGCGGCCTGCGGCGGTTCTGCCGGCCGATGACCGATCCGGGAGCGCGAGAGTTGCGCAAGCGCCTGTTCGTCAAGACCTATGGCTGCCAGATGAACGTCTACGACTCCGCGCGTATGACCGACGTTCTGGCGCCGCTGGGGTATGAAGCGGTGGACGCGCCGGAAGGTGCCGACCTCGTGGTGCTCAATACCTGCCATATCCGCGAGAAGGCGGCCGAAAAGGTCTATTCCGAGCTGGGCCGGCTGGGCCGGTTGCGGCAGGAGCGCGCGGCCGCCGATGGCGGGCGCATGCTGATCGCCGTCGCCGGCTGCGTGGCGCAGGCCGAGGGCGAGGAGATTCTCGCACGCGCGCCGCAGGTCGATATCGTCCTGGGCCCCCAGACCTATCACCGTCTGCCGGAGATGCTGGCCGCGGTCGAGGACGCGCCCGGCCGCCGGGTGATCGACACCGAGTTCCCGGCCGAGGACAAGTTCGATCACCTGCCGGACGAATCCACGCCGCCGGGCATTGCCGCCTTCCTCACCGTGCAGGAAGGCTGCGACCGGTTCTGCACCTTCTGCGTGGTGCCCTATACGCGCGGCGCCGAACAGTCCCGCCCCGTCGCGGCCGTTCTGGCCGAGGCGCGCCGGCTGGTCGCGGCGGGCACCCGCGAGCTCACGCTGCTGGGCCAGAACGTCAACGCCTATCACGGCCTGGGGTCGGACGGGCGCGATTGGGGGCTGGGGCGGCTGATCCGGGCGCTGGCCGAGATCGACGGCCTGGCGCGCATCCGCTTCACCACCAGCCATCCGCGCGACATGGATGACGAGCTGATCCGGGCCTATGCGGAGGTTCCGGCGCTGATGCCGTTCCTGCATCTGCCGGTGCAATCGGGCTCGGACCGGATTCTTGCGGCGATGAACCGCCGCCACGACGCCGACGCGTATTTCCGCATTGTCGATGCGCTGCGCGACGCGCAGCCCGACCTTGCGCTGTCCTCGGATTTCATCGTCGGCTTTCCGGGCGAGACCGACAGGGATTTCGCCGACACCATCCGGATGGTGAACCGGGTCGGTTTCGCCCAGGCCTTTTCCTTCAAATACAGCCCGCGCCCGGGCACGCCGGCGGCCGATCTCGGCGAGCAGGTGCCCGAACGGGTGAAGGACGAGCGGCTGGCCGGGCTGCAGCAGCTTCTGCGCGCGCAGCAGGACGCCTTCAACCGGGGCCAGCAGGGCCGCGTGCTGCCGGTTCTGTTCGACCGGCCCGGCCGGCATGCCGGCCAGATCGCCGGGCGCAGCCCGGATCTGCAGCCGGTGCACGCCGCCGGCAGCGACGTGCTGATCGGCCGGGTCGTGCCGGTGCGGATCGTGCAGGCGCATCCCAACAGCCTGGAAGGCGAGGTGCTGAACCCCGCCGCCGGCGGCAACCGGCACAGGGAGGTGGCTTGACCAGCGTGTCCCGTCCGGGTGACGAGGTTTCCATCCAGGTCCGGTTCGACGACAACCGGCTGCTGCCGCTGCTGTATGGCGAGCATGACAAGCATCTTGCCCGGTTTGAGCGGCGGCTCGGCGTGTCGCTGATCAACCGGGGCAACTTCCTGACCATCGCCGGCCCGTCCGATGCCGCGGAGACGGCGCGCACCGCGCTGGACCGCCTGTATCGCCAGATCGAAAGCGGGCGGACGGTCGATGCGGCGGATATCGACGCCGCCATGCGCATGGCCGAGGGCGGGGTCGATCTGCCGTCGGGCCAGGAGCCGTCGATCCAGACCCGCAAGAAACGCATCCTGCCGCGATCGCCGCAGCAGGCCCGCTATATCGAGGCGATGGCGCGCGACGAACTGGTCTTCGGCCTCGGCCCTGCCGGTACCGGCAAGACCTATCTGGCCGTCGCCGCGGCCGTGGCGATGCTGCTGGGCGGCAAGGTCGACCGCATCGTGCTGTCGCGCCCGGCGGTGGAGGCGGGCGAGCGGCTGGGCTTCCTGCCCGGCGACATGCGCGAGAAGGTCGATCCCTATCTGCGGCCGCTCTATGACGCGCTGAACGACACGATGGCGCCCGACCAGGTCGCCCGGCGGATCGAAACCGGCGAGATCGAGATTGCGCCGCTGGCCTTCATGCGCGGCCGCACGCTCGCCAATGCCTTCGTTATTCTCGATGAGGCCCAGAACACGACGCCGATGCAGATGAAGATGGCGCTGACCCGGCTGGGCGAGAACAGCCGGATGGTGGTGACGGGCGACCTGACCCAGATCGATCTTCCGCCGGGCCAGCCTTCGGGGCTGCGCGACGCCCTGGAGACGCTGGACGGCGTGCCGGGAATCGGGCGGGTGACCTTTACCGACGCCGATGTGGTGCGCCATCCGCTGGTGGCGCGCATCGTGCGGGCCTATGCCGACCGCGCGGCCGGCCAGCGCGGGAGCGACCGGCCATGATCCGTCCGGCGCCCGTATTGCAGGTGGATGTGATCCGGCAGGGCGGCGCCTGGTCGCGCCGGCTGGTCGGTGCCACCCGGATCGCCGAGCGGGCGGCGCGTGCCGCCTGGACCGCGGCCGGCGGCAGCGGCAAGGCCGAGGTCGCGGTGGTGCTGGCCGACGATGCGACGCTGCGCGCGCTCAACCGCGAATACCGCGGCAAGGACGCGCCGACCAATGTGCTGTCCTTTCCGGCGGAGGAGTCCGCACCGGACGGGGCGTCTCGGCTGCTGGGCGATGTCGTGCTGGCGCTGGAAACCGTGCTGGCGGAGGCGTCGCGCGACGGCAAGGCGCCGGCCGACCATCTGGCGCATCTGGTGGTGCATGGCGTCCTGCACCTTCTGGGCCACGACCATGAGCAGGCGGCCGAGGCGAAGCGCATGGAATCGCTGGAGGTCCAGGTGCTGGCGGGGCTGGGCGTTGCCGATCCGTACCGGACGATGGCGGAGGGCGGGCGATGAACGAGCCCGGCGCGGCCGCGTCGCCGCGCGACGAGACCTCCCCGGAGGAGAGCAAACGCGGCGGCCTGCGCGGGCTCTTGCGCGGGCTGGGCCTGCTGCGCGAGGAAGGACCGAGCGTCAGGCAGACCTTCGAGGAGCTGATCGAGCGCCACGAGGACCGCGGAATGCCGATCCAGCAGGGCGAACTGGCGCTGCTGGAAAAGATCCTGACGGTCGGGGGGCTGACCGCCTATGACGTCATGGTGCCGCGCGCCGACATCGTGGCGGTCGAGCACAAGGCCAGCGCCGACGACGTGGTCAAGCTGATGGCCGAGAAGCAGCATTCGCGGCTGCCGGTCTATCGCGGCACGCTCGACGACGTGATCGGCATGATCCACATCAAGGACGTGATGGGTGCGATCGCGCGCAAGGAAGCGGTCGACCTGCACAAGCTGCTGCGCAAGACGCTGTTCGTCGCGCCCAGCATGCGGGTCCTCGACCTGCTGCTTCAGATGCGCGTCTCGCGTATCCACATGGCGCTGGTGGTCGATGAATATGGCGGTATCGACGGCCTGATCACCATCGAGGATCTGGTCGAGCAGATCGTCGGCGAGATCGAGGATGAGCACGACACGCCGGAAGGGCCGCTGATCGAACCGGCCGGCGAGGATTCGCTGCTCGCCCGCGCGCGCGCCACCATTGCCGAGTTCGAGGGGCTGGTCGGCCCGGTGCTGACCGAGGAGGAGCGCGAGCAGGATATCGACACGCTGGGCGGGCTTGTCTTCACGCTGGCCGGCCGCGTGCCGGTGCGCGGCGAGTTGATCGTGCATCCGGCCTCGGGCATCGAATTCGAGGTCGTGGACGCCGACCCGCGGCGGGTCCGCCGGCTGCGGGTGCGCAATCTGCCCTCGCGACCGCCCGCGGATGTCTGACCGAACGCCCCAGGGCCGGCTCGCCGCGCTGGCGGCGGGCCTGGGGCGGCTTGCGGGCTGGCGGCGGTGGGGCGCGGCGTGGCTGCTCGGCGCCGCGGCGACCCTGTCCCTGCCGCCGGTCGATGCGCTGCCGGCCCTCTATATCGCATTTCCCGGCCTTGTCTGGCTGCTGGCCGGCGCGCCGAAGGGGCGCACGGCCCTGTCGGACGGCTGGTGGTTCGGCTTCGGCTATTTCGCTGTCGGCCTGTACTGGATGGGCAACGCGATGCTGGTCGATGCCGGACGCCACGCCTGGATGATCCCGTTCGCGACCCTGGGCCTGCCGGCGGGCATCGCGCTGTTTCCGGCGCTTGCGGCCTGGGCGGCCTGGCGGCTGGCCGGGCCCCGCCGCTCGCTGCCGGGCGGCTTGCTGCGGCTTGCCCTGCTGCTGGCGGCCTGCTGGACGGCATCGGAATGGCTGCGCGGCCATGTTCTGACCGGGTTTCCCTGGAACCTTGTCGGCCATTCCTGGAGCGGCATTCTGCCGCTGCTTCAGGGGGCCGCGGTGCTGGGCATCTACGGATTGTCGCTGCTGGCGGCGACGGCCGCGGTCCTGCCGGCGGCCGCGGCCGGTGCGTCGCGCCGTCATGCGCTGACGTTACTTGGGCTGGGACTGGCGATTCCGGTCGCCGCCGGTGCGGCCGGTGCGCTGCGGCTGGCGGCGGCGGCCTCGCCGGGAACGGATGTGCTGCCGGATGTCGGGCTGCGGATCGTGCAGTCGGGCATTCCGCAGGCCGAGAAATGGGACCCCGCGCTGCGGGTGCGCAATTTCCGCCGCTATCTGGAGATGAGTCGGGCCGACCGGCCCGACTGGGTCACGCATATCGTGTGGCCCGAGACGGCGGCGCCGTTTCCGGTCGATCTCTATCCGGATGCCCGCCGTGCCATGGCTGCCGTCGCGCCGCCCGGCGGACTGATCCTGACCGGCACGCCGCGGCAGTCGCGCGAGCCCGCATTCCAGGTCTGGAATTCGGTGGTCGCGGTGGACGACGAGGCGCGGGTCGTCGGCAGCTACGACAAGTTCCATCTGGTGCCGTTCGGCGAGTATGTCCCGCTGGCCGACATCCTGCCGATCCGCCAGATCGCCGGCGGGTCCACCGGCTTTTCCGCCGGACCCGGTCCGCGCACGCTTCGGTTGCCGGGGCTGCCCCCCGTCAGCCCGCTGATCTGTTACGAAGCGATCTTTCCCGGCGCCGTGCTGGACCCGAAGGATCGCCCGCAATGGCTGCTGAATCTGACGAACGATGCCTGGTACGGGCGATCCGCCGGCCCATACCAGCATTTCGCGATCGCCAGGGTGCGGGCGGTGGAAGAGGGGCTGGCCCTGGTCCGGGCCGCGAATACCGGCATTTCGGCCGTTTTCGACCCCTATGGCCGGTCCGGCGAGCGGCTGCCGCTGATCGAGTCCGGCGTTCTCGACACCCGCATACCCAGTCCGCTCCCGGGTCTGACGCCCTATGCCCGATGGGGCGACGGGCCGTTTGCGATGCTGCTCGCCGGTCTGTTCGGGTTGGGGCTGTCGGTCGCCCGCGCGCATCGGATGAAATCGCGGTCCCGCGGCGCGCCTGCGTAGCGCAGTGACGTGAAACCGCGCAGCAATACGCGATTCCGTTAAGGATTGCATCGTTTACGGGTGCAAAACCCGACATGTGTGCCATGTCGGGTTAGTGCTTGACCGCATACTGACGTATGACCTATCAAGGGCGCCGGGTATCGAACCCATAACAAACTGCGATCAAGAGGTCCCATGACACCCCCGCGCGGGCGGAAGCCATCTGCCGGACGTACCGGCGTTCCGAATCCTGTCGACGTGCATGTGGGCGGGCGGGTCCGTTTGCGACGGACGCTTCTGGGAATGAGCCAGGAGAAGCTCGGCGAGGCGCTGGGCCTCACCTTCCAGCAGGTGCAGAAGTACGAACGCGGGGCGAACCGGATCGGCGCGAGCCGGATGTTCGACCTGTCGCGCGTCCTGGACGTGCCGGTGTCGTTCTTCTTCGACGACATGTCCTCGGACACGGCCGCGAAATCGCCCCGTCGGACCGTCGGACTGGCCGAGCAGCCGGTCGAGCCGTTCGAGCCCGATCCGATGGCCAAGCGCGAGACGCTGGAACTGGTGCGAGCCTACTATCGCATCACCGATCCGGCCGTGCGCAAGCGGGTGTTCGAGCTGACCAAGGCCTTGGCAGCCGCCAGCGAAAGCTGAGCGCGATCATCTGCCGCGGCGGTCGATGCCGCCGCGGCCCCAAACGGCTTGACGACCTGCCGCATGCTCGCCAATAGTGCGGCCCGCTGTCCGCGCGGCGCCGCCTCGGCATGTCTGCGCGTGGCAGTCGGAATCCGGTCCGGAACGGGTCCGGGGCGTTTCCCATCAGATGCGTGAGCCTCGTCGGAGGCGGGAGAGGGATCTTGGCCAAAGGAAGCTTCCTGTTCACGAGCGAATCCGTGTCCGAGGGCCATCCGGACAAGATCGCCGACCGGATTTCGGATGCCGTCGTCGATGCGTATCTCACCGCCGATCCCGATAACGCGCGGGTGGCGGTCGAGACGCTGGTCACGACCAACCGGACCATTCTGGCCGGAGAGGTGCGCGGGCCCGAGTCGATCACGCCCGAGCGCCTTGAAGCGATCGCGCGCGAGACGGTGAAGCAGATCGGCTATGAGCAGAGCGGTTTCCACTGGCGCGACATGGAGGTGCAAATCTATGTGCACTCCCAGTCCAGCGACATCGCCCAGGGCGTGGACGCCCTTGGCAACAAGGACGAGGGCGCGGGCGACCAGGGCCTGATGTTCGGCTATGCCTGCTCCGAGACCGATGTCCTGATGCCGGCGCCGATCTACTACTCGCATCAGATCCTGCGCAGCCTTGCCCAGGCGCGCCATGCGGGAGAAATTCCCGGTATCGGTCCGGATTCCAAGAGCCAGTTGACCGTGCTTTACGACAACGGCAAGCCGGTGCGCTGCACCTCGGTCGTCGTCTCGACGCAGCATGACGAGAGCCTGAGCCAGGACGAAGTCCGCGAACTGGTCCGTCCGCATGTCGAGAACGTCCTGCCCGAGGGCTGGATGTGCCCGGAGGACGAGTTCTATGTGAACCCGACCGGCCGTTTCGTCATCGGCGGGCCGGACGGCGACACCGGCGTGACCGGCCGCAAGATCATCGTCGATACCTATGGCGGTTCGGCCCCGCATGGCGGCGGCGCCTTCTCGGGCAAGGACCCGACCAAGGTGGACCGCTCGGCGGCCTATGGCGCCCGGTATGTCGCCAAGAACATCGTCGCCGCCGGGTTCGCGGAGAAATGCGTGATCCAGGTCGCCTATGCCATCGGCGTCTCCAAGCCGCTGTCGGTCTATGTCGACACGATGGGCACCGGCCGCGTGGCGGAAGACAAGCTGGTGAAGGCGGTGAACGAGGTGATCAACCTTAGCCCGCGCGGCATCCGCGAGCATCTGAAGCTGCGCCGGCCGATCTATGCCCGGACCGCCGCATACGGCCATTTCGGCCGCACGCCCGATCCGGATGGCGGCTTCTCCTGGGAGAAGACCGACCTCGTCGAGCCGCTGAAGGCCGCGCTCACCTGATCCGCATCCGCTGGCGGTTACCGGCATGACCGAGGATCGACCGCCGGCCGGCCGCGTCTATGGCCGCCGCCGCGGCCGCCCGCTGCGTGGCGGCCGTCAGGCCCTGATCGAGGATCTGCTGCCGCGGCTCCGGCTCGAAGTGCCGGCGGCCGGGCGGCTCGATCCGCAGGCGATTTTCGGCTGTCCGGTACAGGCGGTCTGGCTTGAGATCGGGTTCGGCGGCGGCGAGCACCTTGCCTGGCAGGCCGCTGCCCATCCCGATATCGGGATGATCGGCGCCGAGGTCTTCCTCAACGGCGTCGCGTCGCTGCTGGCCCATGTCGCGGATGCCCCGCCGGCCAATCTGCGGTTGTTTCCCGACGACGCCAGGGCGTTGCTGGACGCGTTGCCGGATGCGTCGCTGGATCGCGTCTTTCTGCTGTTCCCGGACCCGTGGCCGAAGCAGCGGCATCACCGCCGCCGCTTCATCCAGCCGGCGAATCTCGACCGGCTGGCCCGCATCATGCGCGATGGGGCGGAACTGCGCATGGCCAGCGACCATATGGACTATCTGCGCTGGATGCTGTTCCACACCCAGCGGCATCCCGATTTCGTCTGGCAGGCGGACGGGCCGGAGGATTGGCGCCATCGGACCGCCGACTGGCCCGAGACCCGCTATGAGGCGAAGGCGAAGGCGCGCGGGCTGCGGCCGGCCTATCTGCGCTTTCGCCGGCGGCCGCGCGCGGCGGCAGCCGTGCCAGAAAGACCTTGAGACCCAGGGTGAAATCCCTTACATACCGGGAAAACTCCCATCGTGTCGTTCTGCGATGTCCGATGGCATCGTGGGATGGCCAATCGTAATGGGTGGGCCATTGGCCCGCCCTTTTTAGTTTCTGGGGACCGGCATCGCCGGTTGATTGCGGCATGGAGGTTACGCAGCGGATCGCGGAGATCGTCGGCCCGAGCCTTGAGGCTATGGGTTACGACCTCGTGCGGGTTCGTATCGCCGGCGGCCAGTCCCGCGCGACGCTCCAGGTCATGGCCGAGCGGCGCGATGCGGAGGCGATGACGGTCGACGATTGTGCCGAGATCAGCCGGACCGTGTCGGCACTGCTCGATGTGGAGGATCCGATCAGCGGTGCCTATATGCTGGAGGTCAGTTCGCCGGGGATCGACCGGCCGCTGACCCGGCCCGGCGACTATGACCGGTTCCAGGGTTTTGAAGTGAAGCTGGAATTGCGGTTCGCACAGGACGGCCGGCGGCGGTTCCGGGGGCGCATCCTGGGAATTGCGGACGGTCTGGTCCGGCTGGCGACCGACACCGGCGAGGTGGCGCTGCCTTATGCGGATATCGACACCGCGAAGCTGGTTCTGACGGATGACTTGCTGGCGGCGGCCGGACGGCCGGACGCCCGAGCGTGAGGATTGGAGAGATGAGCCTGGATTACAGCGATACCGCGGACGTGCCTGGGATCACCCGCACCGAGCTTCTGCAGGTGGCCGATGTGGTGGCCCGCGAGAAAGGCATCGAGGCCGGCCAGGTGCTGGAGGCGATGGAGCAGGCCATCCAGAAGGCGGGCCGTTCCAAATACGGGCATGAGCACGACATTCGCGCCACCATCGACCGGCGGACGGGCGAGATTCAGCTGGCCCGGTTCATCGAGGTCGTGGACGAGATCGAGAACGAGATCACGCAGGTCACGCTGGATGAGGCGCGCAAGCGCGATCCGCAGGCCGAGATCGGCAGCTTCCTGATCCAGCCGCTGCCGCCGATCGATTTCGGCCGCATCGCCGCGCAGACCGCCAAGCAGGTGATCGTGCAGAAGGTGCGCGAGGCCGAGCGCGAGCGGCAGTACGACGAGTTCAAGGACCGGGTCGGCGAGATCGTCAACGGCCTCGTCAAGCGCGTCGAGTTCGGCAATGTGACGGTCGATCTCGGGCGGGCCGAGGCGGTGCTGCGGCGCGAGGAATTGCTGCCGCGCGAGAATTTCCGCCGCGGCGACCGGGTGCGCGCCTATATCTACGATGTCCGCCGCGAACCGCGCGGCCCGCAGATTTTCCTGTCGCGCACGCATCCCCAGTTCATGGCCAAGCTGTTCGCGCAGGAAGTACCGGAAATCTATGACGGCATCATCGAGATCCGCGCCGTGGCGCGCGATCCGGGCAGCCGCGCCAAGCTGGCGGTGATCTCCAACGACGGCAGCATCGACCCTGTCGGCGCCTGCGTCGGCATGCGCGGCAGCCGCGTGCAGGCGGTGGTCGCCGAGCTGCAGGGCGAGAAGATCGACATCATCCCCTGGTCGCCGGACCCGGCGACCTTTGTGGTGAACGCGCTGGCGCCGGCCGAGGTGGCCAAGGTCGTGCTGGACGAGGACACGCACAAGATCGAGGCCGTGGTGCCGGACGAGCAGTTGAGCCTC
>JBFWNZ010000007.1:0-28457 GCA_050250795.1 Alphaproteobacteria bacterium
TTGTCCTCCCTTGGTTGACGGCGCGTCGTTCTAGGCTTCGCCCGGCATCGGGCCGCAGTCGAGACAGGCGCCGATGGCGACCGTGACCGCCTTGCTCTTGTCGCCGCGCTGGGGCGGGATCACGGCGCCGAAGCCCCCCGCCGGCCCGCCGGCCGCGATGACCAGCAGATGGTCGGGGTCGATCAGGGCCGCGAACTCCGCATCGGCCTTGCTGCCGACGATGGCGGCCTTGCCGCAATCGGCCCATTCGCCCCGGCGCACCCGCGCCTTTTCATAGACATAGCGCTGGATATCCCGCTTGGACCAGCCGGCATTGGCGAAATGGGTGCGGTGCTGCGGCGGCACGACGATGGCGTAGTTGCCGGGATAGATCGAGTAGTGGCGCATGTTCGCCTTCATCTCGGCGATGAAGGTGTCGAGGATCTCCTCGGGCGCGGTGGTCCACTCGTTCATGATCTGGCGCGGCGCCATCGCCGCCATCACGGTGACGGCGGATGCCTCCTTCGGCACGCCGCGCTCCACCGCCAGCGACTCCCAGGGCGAGGTCTCCTCGTCCTCGGCCAGGCAGTAGCTGATCTTGCCGGGATGGCCCAGGGTCGAGCGGTCGACCTCGCCGGGCCGGAAATTCAGCAGGTTGTTGAGGATCAGGCGGATCGAACGGCCGACCGCCATCGTCGCGCGATTGCCGGAGCCGAGCGCGCTGAACGAGCTGCTCATGCCCAGTTCCTGGCGGATCGGGCCATTGACGACCGCCAGCACGGCGCATCCGCTGGTGCTGGCGATGGCGCCGTGCAGCAGGAAGGGCTTTTCCAGCATCGCGGCGAAGGCGGCGACCACGACGGGGAAATGCATCGGCAGGCAGCCGGCCATGACGGCGTTGACGGCCAGCTTCTCGGCCGTGATGGCGCGTTCGCGCACCGGCTCGATCCCGATCAGCTGGTCGGCCGGCAGCATGGCCCAGTCCAGGCAGGCCTGCACCGCCTCGGGCGTCGGCGGCACCACCGGCAGGCCGTCGGTCCAGCCGCGGCTGTGATAGAACTCCTGGGCGGCCATCACGTCGTCGACGTCATAGGTCTTCGAGACCAGAGACATGCTGCGCACTCCTGGCAAAGAGCCGGACAGACGAGCCGTCCCAACTGCGCCCGCAGACCCGGGACAGGGACGCATCATATCGCAGCCGGGCGCCGAGGCCAGCGGGTCGTCGCCGGCGCCGCGTCATTGCTTTTGACGCTTGCCGGGCGGCGGCGCATCCTGCTGTCCGGTTCCGGGGTTCGGTCAGACAAAACAGGCGGAACCGTCAAACAGAATAATTTCCAAATCGTTGGGAGGAAGACATGGCGTCACTACGTTCGATGATCGCCGGCGACCGGGTGATCCTGTGTTCGGTCGTGTTCAACCCGCTGATGGGCATCCTGGCGGAAAAGGCCGGGTTCGAGGCGCTGTATCTCGGCGGCAATACGCTGGGTCTGGCCAAGGGTGCGCTGGAAGCGACGCTCACCCAGACCGAGATGGTGCAGGCCGCCATCGACATCCGCGCCGTTACGTCCGCGCCGCTGATCCTGGACGCGGCGGCGGGCTGGGGCGACCCGATGCATATGCACCGCACCATCGCCCAGGCGGAAGCGGCCGGCTTCCAGGCCATCGAGATCGAGGACCAGATCCTGCCGAAGCGGGTGCACCATCATATCGGCATCGAGCACATGGTCCCGCAGGAACTGATGGAAGCGAAAATCCGCGAGGCCGCCGCCGCCCGGCGCGGCAAGGAACTGCTGGTCATCGGGCGGACCAACGCGATCCGGAACACCGGCATGGACGACGCGCTGCGCCGGGCCGAGGCCTATCGCAAGGCGGGCGCCGATCTGCTGATGCTGTTCCCGCGCAATGCGGAGGAGGTGCGCTATGTCCATGAGCGGCTGGGTGGCCCGTTCTATTACAACGTGCCGCATGGCGGCCTGAGCCGGTTCGGCCTGTCGATCGCGGAGATGGGCCAGTGCGGCTGCCGCATCCTGACCGATTCCGTGATGCCGCTGCTGGCCGCGTACAAGGCGTGGCGGGACTGCTATCGGGCCACCGCCGGCACGCTGATCTATCCCGACATGCCGCCGGAGGAGGCGGACAAGCTGGAGGACGAGCTGTTCAAGATCGTGGGCATCGAGAAGCTGCTGGAAGTCGAGCGGCGGACGGTGGAAAAGCCGTAGGCGGCTACGCCCCGGTCCGTCGCGCCGTGACGGCGGAGAAGTGGCGCTGGGCCGGGGCCGCAAGCGTGCGGTGAAGCAAGTGGAAGGCCGCGATGACATCCTTGCGCGGCCACGCCGTCTGCAGCACGGCGTCGGGCAGCTTCGGATCGTTCGCGACCGTCCTGCGGAACATCTCGATGACCCGCGTCCGCAGGACGAAGGCCATCCGCGGATCGAGTCCGGCCAGGCTTTCGGCATCGGCGGCGTAGAACGCAAAATCCCCGGCCAGGCCGGCATAGGTGTCGCGCAGCCAGTCGAGATTCCAGATGCGCGCGGCGAACCGTCGGACGCTCGCCGGGCCGGCATGGGGGCCGGCGAGGACGCTCACATGGTCCTCGAGCCGGAGCCGGCGGGCCAGGGCCCGCACGTCGTCGCAGCGGTCGTCCGGCGCGACCCAGACGCCGTCCTGCAACGACCCGAAGCCGGTGAAGTTGAGCCAGCGGCCGAACCGGCCGCGTTCGGCCCGAAGCTCTTCGGGGATGGAGTAGGACACGAGCGTCCACACGCCGCTCCAGGTTTCCTCGGGCTGCATGGACAGCATGCGCTGGCGTCCCGCCTCATGCACCGCCGCGAGGCGGGGGCTGATCGTGTAGTGGACGAACCGCCCGTCGCGCGATGGCAGCAGCAGGCCGCGTGCCACGACGCGGTTGAGGGCGATCCGCGAGGCCGCGGCGGAGAACCGCAAATCCTCCAGCAGGCGAACGAGGCCGCCGGACCACACCGCATCGCCCGGCCCGACATACTCGCCGAACAGCCCCAGGATCGTTTCCTGCGGTTGAAGGCTGTCTTCCTTTTCCCAGCGTTCCAGCGGTCCGGATTGCACGGCATCCCCTCATTCGGTGCCGGACCATATCAGCCGCCTAATATTTTACATATCACAATGTTGACATGTTTACTATTGGATGGCTAATCTTGCCGCCAACAAGGACAGGCGGCGGCCATGACCGCATGCCGGGAGGAAAGCCAAGATGGCGAAGGGCGGGCATAGCCACCGGTTCGAGACCGCATCGGGCATGGTGTATGAGCGGCGCGGCACCGGGCGCCCCATCGTGCTGCTGCATGGCTGGTGCCTGAACCGCCGCCTGTGGCTGTATGCCGAAGAGGAACTGGCGCCGCATTTCGAGGTCGTGACGCCGGACCTGGCCGGGTTCGGCCGGTCCGACGGTCTGGCCGGTCCCTATGCGCTGGCACGCTATGCCGACGACGTGCAGGCCCTGCTGTCGGAAGCGGGCCTGGAGAACGCCATTCTCGCGGGCTTTGCCTTCGGCGCCATGGTGGCGCTTGAGGCCGCGGCGCGGCGCGATCCGCGGATCGGCGGCGTCGTGGCGGTCGGATTGCCGGACGCCGCGTCCTCCCCCTATCAGAAGATGCCGCGCGCCATGCGCCGCGACTGGCCCGACTTTGCCGCGCGCTCCGCGCAGGCGCTGTTCCACACGCCGCCCAGCGAGGCGACGCGGGCCTGGATCGCGGGCATGTTCGCCGCCGCGCCGCTGCCGGTGGCGCTCGACGTGGTGGCGGTGCTGGCGGCCTACGATCCGGTGGCGGCGGCCGGCAAGGCGACGGCGCCGCTGCTGCTGATCAACGGCGCGAACGATCCCGTCGCCCCGGTCGCGGTGGGCGAGGCGTGCCGCGATGCCGCCCCGAATGCGCGGCTGGAGGTGATCCCCGATTGCGGCCATCTGATCGTGATCGACCGCAAGGATCCGTTCCACGCCCTGCTGCGCGGCTTCGCCGAAACGGCGTGATGCGCGGCGCCCCGGCAAACCCGATCCGGACCGAGGTCGCCATCGTCGGCTTCGGCCCGGTCGGGGCCGTGCTGGCCGGGCTGCTAGGGCGGCGCGGCATCGAGGTCGTCGTGCTGGAGCGCGACGCCGCGTTGTTTCCGCTGCCGCGCGCCGCGCATATCGACCATCAGGGCCTGCGCGCGGTGCAGGAATTGGGCTGCCTCGACGCGCTGCTGCCGGACATGGTGCGCAACCGCGCGCTCGAACTGGTCTCGGCGACGGGGGAGACGCTGGTCCATGTGCCGGCGGACCAGCCGAGCGTCTCGGGCCTGCCGCTCAGCGCCTATTTCTATCAGCCGGACTTCGACGGGTGCCTGCGCCGCGCGGTGTCGGCGATGCCCGGCGTCCGGGTCGAACTGGGCGCCGAGGTGACGGCGCTGGAGGCGGAGGATGCCGGCGTCCGGATCGCGGCGCGGCGCGGCGACGGCAGACCGATCACGGTTCTCGCCGATTATGCGGTTGGCTGCGACGGCGCCTGGAGCATGGTGCGGGAGAGCGCGGGGATTGCGCTCGACTCGCTGAACTTCGACGAGAAGTGGCTGGTCCTGGATTTGCGCTTCGAGGCGCTGCCGGACACCCTGCCGGCGGACCGGGTCGTGCAGGTCTGCGATCCGGCCCGGCCGCGGCTGACCATGCCCATTTCCAGCGACCGGCAGCGCTTCGAGTTCATGCTGCTGCCCGGCGAGGACCCGGCGGCGATGCAACGGCCGGACACGGTGCGGCGGCTGCTCGATCTGTGGCTGCCCGGTGCGCGCTACGAGGTCTCGCGGGCGGCGGTCTACACCTTCCACGGATTGGTGGCGCGGGGATGGCGGCGGGGCCGGGTGACGATTGCCGGCGACGCGGCCCACCAGATGCCGCCCTTTCTGGGGCAGGGAATGTGTTCGGGCCTGCGCGACGCGACGAATTTGGCCTGGAAGCTGGAGGCGGTGCTGCGGCGGGGTGCAGCGCCAACCCTGCTGGACAGCTATGAGGCCGAACGCAGCCCGCATGTGCGGACTATCGTCGAGGCGGCGATCCGGTTCGGCCGGCTGGTCTGCGAGACCGACCCTGCCCAGGCGGCCGCTCGCGACCGCCGCCTGCTGGCCAAAGACAGGGCAGAGGCCGAACGGATCGGCTTCAAGCTGCCGCGCCTGCCGAGGGGGCCGCTGGTGTTGGATGGTGGCGGCATGCTGTTCGTGCAGCCGAAGATCGGCGGGAGATGGCTCGACGACATCGTCGGCCCGCGGCCGCTGGTGCTGGCACGGAATGCCGTGGCGCTGGGCGAAGACGCGAACTGGTGGCGCGACCGGCTTGGCGCCCATGTCGCGACGCTGGCGGACCTGCCGCATTCGGACCTCGCGGCCTGGCTCGACCGCAGCGGCGCCGGGGTGGCGGCGGTGCGGCCGGATCGCTATGTGCTCGGCACGGCGGCGACGCTGCGTCCGCTGACGCAGGCCGTCCGTCCGCTCTTGGCGGCCGGCGCAGCGACGGGCGCGGGACCGGCCAGAATGGCGGGAGGGCGGACATGAAGGACCGCTATCCCGCGGAAAGCACGGTCCCGGCGGCATGGCTGGTCCCGCCCGGCCGGCAGCCCGATTACGAAGCGGTCGAGGTGCCGGAGGTGACGGACCGATCGACGGTGGCGGACGCCCTGGCGGACCGGCATGTCCGGGCCGGCCGCGGCGACGCCGTCGCCGCCATCCATGCCGAGACAGGGCGAAGCTATAGCTTCGCCGCGCTGGCGGACCGCAGCGACGCCCTGGCGCGGGGCCTCGTTGGCGCCGGGTTGCGGGTGGGCGACCGGGTCGCCTTTCGCACGCCGAACGATCCGGAGTGCCTGGCGGTCGTCCTGGCGATCTGGAAGGCGGGCGGCGTGGTGGTGCCGGTGCCGGTCCATGCGCGCGGCGGCGAGTTCCGGCATTTCCTGGAGGACAGCGCGGCCCGGTTCCTGTTCGTGCATGCGCGCAGCGGCGGCTTTGCCGAGATCGCGGAGATCGCGCAGGGCACGGCGGTCGAGCGCATCTTTGCCTTCGGCGCGGGCGAAAGCGCCGCTCCCTTCGAAGCGGCCGAGACGCTCGCCGGGTGTCTGGACGCGGCCTTGCCCTCTCTGAGCGCCGACCATGTGGCGATCCTCTGGCACACCGGCGGCACGACCGGCCGGCCGAAGGGCTGCTATCACACCCATCGGCGGTTCCTGCTGGGCGGCTATCTGCTGGGGCGCGTCACCGGCGCGGATTTCGGCGCGCGCTGGGCGGCGGCGGCACCGGTCGGGCATGCGCTGGGCTTCATCTATCACACGATCTACACGCTGCTGCACGGCGCGACGGCGGTCTTCATCGAGGCGTTCCACGACCCCGATACCCTGTTGCGGGCGATCGCGGCGCATCGGATCACGACCTTCACCGCGCTGACCGCAAGCTGGGCCCGGATGGCGGAACGGCTGCGCGACGGCGCGTCCTGCGACACCGGCTCGCTGACGCGCTGCTATGCGATGTGGCAGTCGGCCTCGTCCTCGGAGATCTACGATTTCTGGCGCGGACGGGGCGTCGAACTGCTGAACAATTTCGGCAGCACGGCCTTCGGCACCTGGATTCTGGTGCCGCATCCGGGGGACGTGACGCCGCGTGCGTCGCTTGGCCGCCCGCTGCCGGGATACCGTGTCGAAGCGGTGGACATGTCCGGTGGCAGCGTCCGGCCGGTGCCGCCGGGGACCATCGGGCGCATGGCGGTGCGGGGCGCCACCGGGCTCACCTACTGGAACATTCCGGACAAGCAGGAGACGGACGTCGTCGATGGATGGACCCTGTCCGACGACCTGTTGATGTTCGATGCCGAGGGAAACGCGCATTACCTCGGCCGCTCCGATTTCATGATCAGCACGGCGGGCTTCAAGGTCGCGCCGGTCGAGGTCGAGGCGGTGCTCGCGCGCCATCCCGCCGTGCGCGAAGTGGCCGTGGTGCCCGCACCCTGCCCGATCCGGCAGCAGCAGGTGGCCGCCTATGTGGCGCTGCGGCCGGGACAGGCCGGCGATGCGGCGATGACCGAGGCCCTGCAGGCCTTCGTGCGGGCGGAACTGTCCTCCTACAAGGTGCCGCGGCTGGTCCGCTATGTGGACGGGCTGCCGCGCGACCCGGTGGGCAAGGTCAGAACGCGCGAGGTGCGGGACTGGGCGGAGCGCGACGCCGGGGACGCAACACGGGACAGGCAACCGTAGGACCGCAGGATGCAGCACGCATGGGATGAAGAGGTCGACCTTGCCGT
Organism: Alphaproteobacteria bacterium; assembly: GCA_050250795.1. Lineage (GTDB taxonomy): Bacteria > Pseudomonadota > Alphaproteobacteria > UBA8366 > UBA8366 > JBFWNZ01. The sequence continues at coordinate 7,265 of JBFWNZ010000007.1, forward strand.
GATCGGCTTCGGCGCGGCCGGAGCGGCGACGGCGATCACCGCCAGCCGGCTGGGGGCCTCGGTCCTGTTGGCCGAGAAGCAGCCCGAGCAGGCGCACACGCCGAACACCCGCATGTCGCGCGGGATCGTGATGGCGGTGAACGACGTGGACAAGGCCACGGAGTATCTCGCTGTCTGCGCCGGCGGGATGGTGCCGGAGGCGCCGCTGCGGGCGCTGGCCGAGAAGGCGGCCGGGGTGATCGGCTGGCTTGCCGAAGCCTGTCCCGACCTGCCCTATTCGCGGGTGCGCGGGGCCGAGCATCCGGACTTTCCGGGTGCCGATGGCATCGACGCCTATCAGCCGGGGATCGCGAAATTCATGCGCGATCCCAGGGGCCTGACCGGTCGCGACCTCTACGCGCATCTGAAGCTGGCGGTCGGACGCACAACCGCCCGCATCGCCTGGGAGGCGCCGGCCCGGCGCCTGATCCGCGAGCCGCAGGGGCCGGTTCTGGGCGTGGAACTGGAGACGCCGGCAGGGACCCGCAAGGTGCGGACGCGGCACGGGGTCGTGCTGACCTGCGGCGGCTTCGAATACGACGAGCAGGCGAAGATCAACTATCTGCGCGCCTATCCGATGTACTTCTACGGCAATCCCGGCAACACCGGCGACGGGCTGCGGATGGCACAGGAGGCGGGAGCCGATCTCTGGCACATGAACCAGATCGTCGGCCGGGCCATCGGGCATTTCACGCTGGAGAGCGGGGTGTCGATGGGCTTTCAACTGGGCATCGACAGCACGGCCATGGGCTTTCACCAGGCGCCGTCGGGTTTCATCATCACCGACCGTTTCGGCAAGCGCTTCGCCAACGAGAATGTGCAGGCGCTGCTGATGCACAATTTCTACTTCGACCTGCTGCAATTCGATCCGCAGCGCGGCGTCTATCCCCGCATCCCCTGCTATTGGTTCTTCGATGAGCGCCGCCGCATCTCGGGTCCGCTGAGTTCGCCCTTCGTCGGCGCGAATTCCGTCGGGCTCTACGATTGGAGCCAGGACAATCTGCGCGAGGTGGAAAGCGGCTGGATCCTCAGCGGCGGAAGCATCGCCGAGGTCGCCGCCAAGGCGGGGCTCGACGATCCCCGGGCGGTCGAGCGCACCGTCGCCGAGTACAACGCGGCCTGTGCCGCGGGGCGGCCCGACGCGTTCGGCCGGCCGCCGGAGAGCCTCGTCCCGCTGGATTCGCCGCCCTTCTACTGCGTGACGCTGTGGCCGGGCGGGTCCAACACCACCGGAGGACCGCGCCGCGACGAGCAGGCCCGGGTGGTCGACGCCCTGGGCAATCCCATCGAGGGGTTGTTCGCGGCGGGCGAGCTGGGGCAGGTCAGCGGCCTGCTCTATGCCGCCGACGGGGCCAATCTGTGCGAGGCCCTGTGCTTCGGCCAGATCGCGGCGGCGACCGCCGTCGCGCGCCGTAACAGTGCCGCGTGACGGTGCCGCGATGGACGAGGCGCAGTCGCGATATCTCGATGGTACGGCGGGATGCGATGTCGTGGTCGTCGGATCGGGTGCGGGCGGCCTGACCGCCGCCGTCACGGCCGCGGCGCACGGGCTGGAGACGGTGGTGCTGGAGAAGGCACCGCTGTTCGGCGGGACGAGCGCAATCGCGGGCGGCGGGTTGTGGATTCCGGCCAACCCCGTGGCGGCGCGGCATGGCATCCCCGACAGCCTGGACGCCGCGCGCACTTATTTCGAGACCTTCCTGGGCGAGGACGCACGGTCGGAGAGGGTGACGGCCTTTCTGGAGCAGGGGCCGCGCATGGTCTCCTTTCTGGAGGAGCGTACGGCGATGCGCTTCTTCGTGGCCGCCGACCGGCCCGACTACTATCCCGACCGGCCGGGCGCCACCAATGGCGGCCGCACGATCTTTCCCGAAGCCTTCGACGGACGCCTGCTGGGGCCGGAGATCCGGCGGCTGCGGCCGCCGGCGCGGGAACTGACCTTTCTCGGCATGATGTTCAAGCCCGGCCCCGAACTTCGGCATTTCCTGCATGTCTTCCGATCCTGGACGTCCGCGGCCTATGTCGCGCGGCGGCTGCTGCGGCAGGCGCGCGACGTCGCGTTGCACGGGCGGGCGATGGAACTGTCGAACGGCAACGCGCTGGTGGCGCGGCTCGCCAGGTCGGCCTTCGATCTCGGCGTGCCGATTCTAACGGGCGTGGCGGTCGAGGGGCTGGAGGCGGACGGCAACCGGGTGGCGGGCGTCCGCTTCCGGCAGGACGGCCGCGAAGGGGTGCTGCGCGCGCGGCGCGGCGTGGTGCTGGCGGCGGGCGGGTTCCCCCAGGATATCGAACGCCGCAGCCGCCTCTATAAGCATGCGCCCAGCGGGACCGAGCATCGCTCGCCGGCGCCTGAGACCAATACCGGCGACGGGCTTCGCATGGCCGAGACGCTCGGCGCCGCCATTCCGGCGCTGACGGATGCGGCGGCCTGGGCCCCTGTGTCGGCGGTGCCGCATGGGGACGGGCGGACCGGCGCCTTTCCGCATCTGATCGACCGCCAGAAGCCGGGCTTCATCGCGGTGACGCGGCACGGGCGGCGCTTCGTCAACGAGGCCAACTCGTATCACGAGTTCTGCCGCGGCCTTGCACGGGCCTGCGCCGGCGAGCCGGAGGCCTATTGCTACCTGATCGCGGACCACCGCACGATCCGGCGCTATGGCATCGGCTTCGCGAAGCCTTCGCCGGTGCCGCTGTTTCCCTATCTTCGCTCCGGCTATCTGCTGCGGGGGCGCACCCTCTCGGAGCTGGCCGGGCGGGCGGGCATCGACGGCGATGCCTTCCAGGCGACGGTCGACGCGTTCAACCGGCATGCCCGCAATGGCGAAGACCCGCAGTTCGGGCGCGGCACAAGCAGTTACAACCGCTACAACGGCGATCCGCGGCACAAGCCGAATCCCTGCGTCGCGCCGGTCGAGCAGGCGCCTTTCTATGCGGTCCGGATCGTCATCGGCGATCTAGGGACCTTCGCCGGGCTGGCCACGGACGCGCAGGCGCGCGTGCTGACCGCCGAAGGGGTGCCGATTCCCGGGCTCTACGCGGCGGGCAACGATGTCTCCAACGTGCTCGGCGGCAATTACATGGCCGGCGGCTCGACCCTCGGACCCGGCATGACCTTCGGCTATATTGCGGCATGCGATCTTGCGACGCGCCCGAATACGCAATCGCGCAGACATCGGGCGACATTACGATAGAACGCGCTCTCGCGATGACGTTCAGCCGTCGAGAAAGGCCGCGATGGCCGGATCGCGGCGCAGGGTCGCGATTTCGTCCTCGTTCGGAAGCTGCGGCTTGTCGCGCTCGCTGTTGACCATGCACAGAAAGCCCATCGGCTCGTCCTTGGTTGCCCGGAACTGATGCAGCGTCCAGGACGGGATTGTGACGAGATCGAAGGGCCCGACGCTGCGCAGCTCGGTCCCCAGCAGGCAATGGCCGTGCCCGCGCAGAATCATCACGGCATGCATGTGCTCGTGCCGTTCCAGGGTTGAGTAGCCGCCCGGCTGCATCTCGAAATAGCGCCACTGGCAGGAGAGGTTTGCGTCCTCGAACAGGACCTGACGCGAGATCGCCTTGAAGGGGACGCTGCCGTCCTCCTTGTAGGGCATATGGGCGACCTCGTCCCATCGGTAGCCTTCGCGGAAGGGGCGGAACAGGGGGCCGCCGGGTTTGGGATCAGACATCGCGCTTCTCCGGGAATGCCGCGACCGAGGCCGCGAACTCCGCCGTCTTGCCGGCCAGTGCGTCGCCGGCGGCGAGCAGGTTGCCGCCGATCAGCAAGATGGTGTCGGTCCCGTAGAATCCCAGCATCTCGCCGACTCGCTCCGTCGTCATGCCGCCCGCCGGGACCGGCGCGCAGGCCGCGAGGCCGTGCCACGGGTCGCGCGCGGCGCAGGCGAGGTCGCGGCAGGTCTCCGGCGTGTATCCGAAGCGCCCGCCGTGGTTCGGAAAGATCGTGGCGTCCGCGCCGAACAGCCGGAACAGCTTGCCCAGCAGCAGCGGCGGCGCGATCCGCAGCGCCCCGGCCAGCGCCGGGTGGGCCATCAACGCCAGTTGCGGGTACTCGCGCGCCAGGGCGTGCAGCGCCGGCAGGCCGACGACCATGGGCGCAATCAGCACGGTGTCGATGCCATTTTCCACAGCTAACTCGACCTGGCGACGCAGCCGGTCCAGGTTGCCGGACAGGCTCGGCACATAGCGGGTGTTGCCGCCGCGCACGGCGTTCGCCTCGGCCACGGCATCGGCGCAGGCGCGGACCCGTTCGGCGAAGGGGCTGTAGGCCTGGTCGGCGAGGCCGTGATCGTCCTTCACGAAATCGATGCCGCCTTCGGCAAAGCGGCGCGCGATGGCCGCAAGCGCCGGTGCGGCAAGTCCCTGGGGCTTGATGGCGGAACAGGTCAGCGCGCGTGTCGCGGCGCCGGCCCTGCGGCGCAGGCCGGCGAGACCGTGATTGGGACCGCCGAAGGCATTCGCCACCGATGCCGGGACGGCGATGTCGGCAAGCTGTACATCCTCGTGGATCGAGGTGTTGCCGAACAGCATGTTCATGAACTGACCGGCTTCGAGACCGGTGGTCGACACCGCCAGGAGGATGCGGACCTCGAACAGGTCGGAGGCCAACGGCCGGATTTCCGCGACCTGACCGATCACGGCGTCGCGGACATACGGATCGGTCACGTCGTCGTCGGGCATCTCGATGCTTTGCTCAAGCGCGATGGCTTTTGCGCGCGCTTCGACGTCCCGGGACGTCGTCCGGATGCGGTAGACGGCAGTGAGGCGCTCTTGCGGCGGCACGGTTCCGCGGGACTCTGGGGCGTACACCTGAATGTCCATGATGGCTGCGACGCGGGCACGATAAAGCAGCGATGCCGCTCTTGCCACCGATTGCCCGTTGCCGGCTTGAACGCTTCGGGGAACCTCTTGCCGCGCCGCCGGTTAATTCCGCACCTGCTTGCGCAGGCCCTTGAGGCCGTGCTTCAGCGAGGGCTGGCGCGGCGAACGCCGAGGAGGAGATAACGATGTCGCGCATCGGATTGTTTGCAGGCGCCGGCATGCTGGCGTTGACGCTGGCGCCGAGCGTTCCCGCGCTGGCGCAGACGGTGGGGTCGCCGATGATGGGGCGGTCGCCGTCGGTGAGTTCGGACGTGATGCCGCGGATGCAGGCACCGCAGAACGAGCCTTCCCGTACGGAAACGCAGGCAGCACCCGCGCCGATTCAGCCGCCGCCGATGGCGCAACCGCGCAGTCGCGAGGCAATGGGGATGACGGAACCCGTTCGCCCCGTCGGGGATACCCCGCAGGAACGCCGCCGCCTCGACAATGTGGCGAACGCCTTGAACGGGTGCCAGGCGCAGCCGACCGAGGAACGGCGCGCCTGCATGCGCCGAGCGATGGAAGCGAGCACGGCCGGACAGTAGCAAGGCGTCTCGCTGGAACGGGCCGGATCGCCTGTGGCGCGATCCGGCATCGGCGCTATGATCCTGCGCATTCGCGCCCGCAACCACTGCACAGGATCACATCATGGCCACCCCTTCCTCCGCAGCCTCGCTGCCCGCCTCCGTCACGCGCCGGGTTGCGGCCTTTGCCCGGAATACCCGGTGGGAGGACATCCCTGAGAGCGTTCGCCATGAAGCAAAGCGCTCGATCCTGAATGGCTTCGCAACCGCCTTGGGCGGAAGCCACGAGCCGGCCGTGGAAAAGACGCTGGCGGCACTGGGGCGATTCTCAAGCGGGACGCAGTGCGGGATCGTCGGCCGGCGGGAGCGCGGCGACATGCTGTTCGCGGCCTATGTCAACGCGATGAGCGCCAACGTCTTCGACTTCGACGACACCCATCCCGACACGGTCATCCACCCGACCGCACCGGTCGCGCCGCCGCTGTTCGCCTTTGCCGAGACGGCCAAGCGCGACGGTGCGGCCCTGCTGCGGGCCTTCATTCTCGGCGGAGAGATCGAGTGCCGGATGGGCAATGCGATTTCGCCGTACCACTACACGCGCGGCTGGCACATCACTTCGACCTGCGGGGTGGTCGGGGCCGCCGTGGGCGTCGGCACCCTGCTCGATTTGAGCGAGGAACAGTTCGGCTGGGCGCTCGGCAATGCGACGGCGCAGGCAGCAGGACTCGTCGAGACCCTGGGCACGATGTCGAAGAGCATCAGCGTCGGCAATGCCGCACGCAACGGGCTGACCTCCGCCCTGCTGGCGGCCGAGGGCTTTTCCGGTCCCGCCGCGCCGCTGGAAGGCCCGCGCGGCTTTCTGCCGGTCTATGCCGACGCACCGAAGGTCGACGCGCTGGTCGGCGGGTTGGGCGAGGTGTGGGAGATCGGCAAGAACACTTACAAGCCCTATCCGACCGGCGTGGTCCTCAACCCGGTGCTGGAGGCCTGCCTCGACCTGTATCGTGAGGGCGGCTTCGCGCCCGAGGGCATCGCCGAGGTCGAGCTGACGGGCAATCCGTTCCTGCGCCAGCGCACCGACCGCCCCGACGTCGCGACCGGCCGCGAATCGCAGGTGAGCGCCCAGCACGCCATTGCCATCGCATTGCGGCGCGGCCGGGCGGGGCTGGCGGAGTTCACCGACGAGGCGGTGGCGGAGACGGCCCGCGACGGCATCCGGCCGACGATCCGCTTCATCGACGATGCCAGCTATGACATCGAGAGCGTTCGCGTCGCCATCCGCATGCGCGATGGCCGTTCGCGGGTGGTGGACATCAAGGATACGCGCGGCGGCATGCGCAAGCCGATGAGCGACCAGGATATCGCCGACAAGCTGGTCATGCTGGCCGAGTATGGCGGCTTCGACCGCGACGTGAAGCCGCTGGCCGATGCGGTATGGGCGCTGGACAAGGCGCCGGACGCAGCATCGCTCATGCAGTTCTGCACCCGGCGCTGAGCCCTCACCGGCGCGCGGCGATCCCGCATATCTGGACCCGCGCGCCGGGGTGGAGGCCGTACATCGCGGCACAGGACCGGGCCGGCGGCGAGCCGGCGAAGCAAGCGGCATAGACGCGCGTCATCGCCTCGTAATCGGCCCTATCGCGCAGGAAGACGGCGGTGCTGACAAGGTCGTCGAGGGTCAGCCCGTCCTGTGTCAGCACCTGCTGCATGTTCTCCAGCGCCTTGTGCGTCTGGCCCTCGATTGTCGGATCGGCGATCTCGAAGCGGCCGGGCTCGGTCCCCAGCATGCCGCTGACGAACATCAGGTCCGGCGTGCACATCGCCTGGGAGTAGAAGGGGCGGGCGCCGGCCGGAAGGGCGGGATGGTTCCGGGGCGCCGCGACCTGCGGGCTGAGGACGGGAGCCGGCGCGCCCTCGAAGCCGGCGATGGCAACGATCTCGATCCGCGAACCGGGGTAATGCTCGCCCTCCGTCACGCAGCAGCGGGCCGGCGGCGCGTCCGCGAAACAGTCAGTATAGACGCGGTTCATCGCCGCGAAGTCGCCCCGATCCTGCAGCAGGATCAGCACATTGGCGACATCCCGCGCGCCAAGCCCCGCGGCGGCCAGCGTCTCGGTCAGATTGTACAGCGCCTTGCGCGTCTGGCCTTCGATGGTCGGGTCCTTGATCTCGGCGCTTTGCGGCTCGGTGCCGACCACGCCGCTGAGGCAGAGCAGGCTGGGCGACCGGATGCCCTGACAATGGAACGGCTTGCGCGCGCCGGCCGCCAGCCCGGCCAGCGCGGGATGATCTTCCGGCGGCGCCACGCCATGGGTCGAGACGAGTTCGGCCTCTCCCTCGAAGGTCGCAATCGCGCTCATCGCGACCTTGGCGCCGGGGTAAAGGGCGGCCACGGTGGAGCAGGTGCGTGCCGGCGCCACTGCGAAATAGGTGCTGTAGACGGCGTTCATCGCCTGGAATTCGCGGCGGTCGGTGATGAAGACCGTGACGCGCAGGACATTGCGAAAGGTAAGGCCGGCGGCGGCGAGGATGGCCTGCATGTTCTCCAGCACGGCCTGCGTCTGGTCTGCCATCGAGGTGCCGGGGATGACCGGATCGTCCCCGACCGTTCCGATCAGGCCGCCGGTGAACAGGAAACGCCCGGTCCGGACGGCCTGGGAATAGAAAGGCCGCACGGCGGCGGCGGGGTGCCGGGCCGGGGACAGCACCTGTTCGCTGAAAACGGGTATGCGGGCCGGCGTCGTGTGCGGCATCTGCAAGGGCGGTCCTCCCCATCGGCGGCGGGTCACGGCATGGCGTCATGCTACGCGATAAACGGCATGTCGCCGATTCCCCGGTGCCGTCGTGCAAGGCCGGGACGGGCAAGGATTTTTTCCGCCGATCCCTACCATCGTTGCGGGAACGCGGCTAATCTGGCCGCTCAACAAGCAAGATCCGGCGTCATCGGCCGCGCGTCGCGCGCTCCGGAACGCAGGCGGCAAAGAGGGAGCAGGACGAAAGAATGGCTTCAATCCAGTATGCAACGCCCGGTTCCGTTCAGGAGGCGGTGGGGCTGCTCGCGAAGGCGAACGGCCAAGGGCGTGTCCTGGCGGGGGGAACCGACCTGCTGGTGCAGTTGCGCGCGGGCATGATCGACCCGGCGCTGATCGTCGACATCAAGCAGATCCCGCAGACGCGGCGGATCGCCGAGGAAGCCGGCGGCTACCGGATCGGTGCCGCCGTGGCAGGCGCGGAACTCAGCGAACATCCCGACATTCCCCGGGCGTGGCCGGGCGTCGTCGAAGCGGTCGATCTGATCGGATCGACGCAGATCCAGGGCCGGGCCAGCATGGGCGGAAACCTGTGCAACGCCTCGCCGGCGGCCGACAGCGTGCCGGCCATGGTGGCGGCGGGCATGAAGGCGACCGTCGCCGGGCCGAACGGCATCCGCGAGGTGGCGGTGGAGGACATCCCCGCAGGCCCCGGCAAGACGTCGCTGAAGCCGGGCGAGTTCATCGTCGATTTCCTGCTGCCGAAGCGTCCGGCGCGCACGGGCGACGCCTATCTGCGAATGATCCCGCGCACCGAGATGGACATCGCCGTGGTGGGTGCGGGCGTCTGCCTGACGCTCGACGCGAAGGGCGTGTGCACGGCGGCGCGGGTCGCGCTGGGGGCCGTGGCGCCGACGGTGGTGCTGGTCGCCGATGCGGCAAAGGCGCTGATCGGCAGCACGCTGGACGATGCGGCGATGCAGAAACTGGATGCGGCGGCGCGCGCGGCGTGCCGTCCGATCAACGACAAGCGCGGCACGATCGAGTACCGGACCAGGGTGGCGGGCGTGCTGGCGCGCCGGGCCGCCGCGATTGCGGCCGAGCGGGCGAGGGCGAACTGATGGCAAAGCATCATGTAACGACGACGGTCAACGGCGAACCCGTCGAATTCCTGTGCGACACGACCCAGACCCTGCTGGACGTGCTGCGCGATGAGCTGGAGCTGACCGGCAGCAAGGAAGGCTGCGCGTCGGGCGATTGTGGGGCCTGCAGCGTGACCGTCGACGGGCGGCTGGTCTGCTCGTGCCTCGTGCTCGGCGTCGAGGTCGAAGGCAAGTCGGTCGAGACCATCGAGGGCATGGCCGAGGGCGAGAAGCTGCATCCGCTGCAGCGCAAGTTCCTGGAGCATGCCGCCCTGCAATGCGGCATCTGCACGCCGGGCGTCCTGATCGCCGCCAAGGCGCTGCTGGAGCGCAACCCGAACCCGACCGAGACCGAGACCCGGTACTGGCTGGCCGGCAACCTGTGCCGCTGCACCGGTTATGACAAGATCATCCATGCCGTCCTGGATGCGGCTGCGGAGATGCGAGGCGAGACCCATGGCTGAAGCACGCATGAAGGAATACAAGCTGATCGGCACCCGTCCCGTCCGTCCGGACGGGGTTCCGAAAGTGACCGGTACCGCGAAGTTCGGCAGCGACTACTCGCTGCCCGGGATGCTGCATGGCCGCGTTCTGCGCAGCCCGCATGCGCATGCCCGTATCCGCTCCATCGACACCTCCAAGGCGGCCGCGCTCAAGGGCGTGAAGGCCATCGTGACGGGCGCGGATTTCCCGGACCAGGACTTCGCCTATATCGGCCCGGAACGCGTCGCGGTGAATTTCTGGCACATCACCCGCAACACCATGGCGCGCGAGAAGGCGCTCTATGAGGGGCATGCGGTGGCGGCCGTGGCGGCTGCGGACCCGGCGACGGCGGCCAAGGCGCTCGCCTTGATCGAGGTCGATTACGAGGTCCTGCCGCATGTGATCGATGTCGACGAGGCGATGGCGGAGAACGCGCCGCTGCTGTTCGAGGACATGATCACGCGCGGCATCGAGCCGGCGCCGAAGACGCCGTCGAACGTCTCGAAGCGCCTGGAGTTCAACATGGGCGATCTGGAGGCGGGCTTTGCCGCGGCCGACGTGATCGTCGAGAAGGAATACAAGACCGAGGCGATCCACCAGGGCTACATCGAGCCGCATGCCACCCTCGCTAAATACGATGCCGATGGGCAGGGCGAGTTGTGGAGCTCGTCGCAGGGCCATTTCGTGGTTCGCAACCTGACGGCCAAGATCGTCGGCATGCGGCTGAACGACCTGAAGGTGAACCCGACCGAGATCGGCGGCGGCTTCGGCGGCAAGACGGTGGTGTATCTCGAACCCATCGCGATGGCGCTGTCCAAGAAGGCCGGCCATCCGGTCAGGCTCGCCATGACCCGCAGCGAGGTGTTCAAGGCCTCCGGCCCGACCTCCGGCGCGTCGATGTGGGTCAAGATCGGCATCAAGAAGGACGGCACGATCACGGCGGCCGACGGCGTCTTCAAGTATCAGGCCGGAGCCTTCCCCGGTTCGCCGGTGATGAATGGCTGCCTGTGCGCGTTTGCCTGCTACAACATCCCGAACCAGCGCGCGGTCGGCTATGACGTGGTCTCGAACCGGCCGAAGGTGGCGGCATACCGGGCGCCGGGTTCCGGCATCGCCGCCTTTGCGGTGGAGAGCACGCTGGACATCCTGGCCAAGAAGATCGGCATGGACCCGCTGGCGCTGCGCATGAAGAACGCGACGCATATCGGCACGCCGATGATCGCCGGCAACAAGATGACCCATGAGGGCTACAGCACCACGATCAAGGCGATCATGGAGCATCCGGCCTATAAGGTGCCGCTCGGTCCCAACCAGGGCCGGGGCGTGGCCTCGGGCTATTGGTTCAACGGCGGCGGCGAGTCCGGCGCCAGCGTGTTCGTCAACGCCGACGGCACGGTGGTGGTCTCCACCGGCAGCCCGGATATCGGCGGCTCGCGCGCCTCGATGGCGATGATGGCGGCCGAGACCTTCGGCATCCCCTACGACCAGGTCCGGGCCACGGTCAGCGACACGACGACGGTGGCCTATACCCACCTGACCGCCGGGTCGCGCGTGACCTTCGCCAGCGGACTTGCGGTGATCGGCGCCTGCGGCAAGGTGATCGAGGATCTGCGGGGCCGTGCGGCCAAGATCTGGGGCGTCGATGTCGAGGGTGTGGACTGGGAGGATGGCTGCGCCAAGCCGTCCAGCACCAATGTCGGCGACTTCGAGCCGCTGACGCTCAAGGACATCGCCGCCAAGGCATCGGCCACGGGTGCCCCCATCGGCAGCGCGCATGCGGTGAACGCCAGCAAGCAGGCGCCCGGCTTCTCCACCCAGATGTGCGACATCGAGGTGGATCCGGAAACCGGCCGGGTCACGGTTCTGCGCGTGGTCGTCGCGCAGGATGCGGGCCGTGCGATCCATCGCAGCTATGTCGAAGGGCAGATGCAGGGCGGTGTCGTCCAGGGTCTCGGCTGGGCCCTGAACGAGGGGTATGTCTACGACGACAAGGGCCGACTCTCGAATGCCGGCTTCCTCGACTACCGCATGCCGGTGGCGTCGGACATGCCCTTCATCGACACCGTCGTCGTCGAGGAGCCGAACACCGACCATCCCTTCGGCGTGAAGGGCGTGGGCGAGGTGAACATCGTGCCGACCATGGCGGCGGTGGCGAATGCCGTCGCCAATGCCATCGGGCGGCGGATGGAGGCCCTGCCGATCTCGCCGCCGCGTCTGCTGGAGGCACTCGACCGGCCGGGCACGGAAATCTGACGATACTCTCTGCGCCGGGTCCGAAAGGGCCCGGCGTTTTCCGTTTGCCCGGGAGACGCGGTATGGCGATCACGCTTTATGAGAATCTGCGGGCGCTGTTCTACGCGCCGTTCTATGCGGCGAAGGAACTGGGCGCCTATGCGGCGGAGGGGATCGAGGTCGCGATGACCATCTCGCCGGCGCCGGAGCGGACGCCGCTCGACCTCGCCGCCGGCAAGGTGGATGTCGTCTGGGGCGGCCCGATGCGGGTGATGCGCGAGCACGACCTGCATGCCGATTCCGACATGATCTGCTTCGTCGAGGTGATCCAGCGCGACCCGTTCTTCCTGGTCGGCCGGACTCCGCGCCCCGGCTTCGCCATTGCCGATCTCAAGGGGCAGCGGTTCGGGGCTGTTTCGGAAGTGCCGACGCCCTGGCTGTGCCTCAAGGACGATCTGCACCGCGCGGGCATGAGCGAGCGCGACATGGATGTGGTCGACGACCGCACCATGGCGGAGAATTCGGCGGCGCTGCGCGAGGGCCGGCTGGATGCGGTCCAACTGTTCGAGCCTTATGTCGAGCAACTGGTCCGGGACGGCGCCGGTTATGTCTGGTACGCCCAGGCGAGCCGGGGTCCGTGCAGCTACACCACCTTCAACACCACCCGCCGGGCGCTGGCGAAGCGGCCGGACGATCTGGCGGCGATGGCGCGCGCCATGCTGCGCACGCAGCGATGGCTGGCGGCGGCGCGGCCCGAGGCCGTGGCCGAGGTGATTCGGCCCTATTTCCCCGATCTCGATCCGGCCACGGCCGCGCGTGCCTTCGCGCGATGCCGGGACGCACAGCTGTACGCGTCCACACCGGTGATGTCGCGTGCCGGCTTCGACCGCCTGCGCGACGGCATGCTGACGACGGGTTGGATCGCCCGCAAGGTGACCTACGACGCTCTCATCGACACCACCCTCGCCGAGGCCGCGGTCGCTGCCGATCCGGTGCCGCTCAAGGCGCCCTGAACGGCGGCCGGATTACAGCGGCGTCTTCGACGACAGCATCCGGCGAAGCACATGGTCGCGGCGCACGAAGTGGTGCTGCAATGCGCCGCCGACATGCATCGCCACGACGACATACAGGACCCACTGTCCTACCTCGTGGATACCCAGAAAGATGTCCGAGAGGGCCTTGTCCGTGGGCAGCAGCCGGCTGAGATCGTAGAGCCCGAGGAACGGAATCGGGAAGCCGCCGAGCGCCGTATACAGGAATCCGCTGACCGGCATGGCGAACAGCACGACATAGATCAGCACATGGGTCGCATGGGCGGCCAGGACCTGCCAGCGGGACAGGTCGGCCGGCAGGGCCGGCACCGGATGCCTCCACCGCCAGAACAGCCGGAACAGGGCGAGCAGGAAAATGACGATCCCGATGTTCTTGTGGGTGAAATAGAGCGCGTTCTGAAGACTGCCCGGCCCGACGGGGTCCATCAGGAATGCAGTGGGCAACTGGACGCACAGGATCAGTCCCGCGACCGTCCAATGCAGGGCGATGCTGACCGTGCCCCAACGCTCCGGCGTATTGCCGATCATCCCGGTTCCCCTCGCTCGTTCTTGCTTGCATCCAGCCTAGCACGGATCGGGGCGTTTCGATGTTGGCGCATGAGGCCGGATGGGCGAAACTTCGCCAGTCTCGCTGGGGGTCTCAATGACGGCTGCGCTCTCCCATATCCGCGTCCTCGACCTGACGACGATCCTGTCGGGGCCCTATTGCGGCATGATCCTGGGCGATCTGGGCGCCGATGTGGTCAAGGTCGAGCGGCCGGGCACCGGCGACGACATCCGCTCGACCCCACCCTTTCGCGGCGGCGAGAGTGCGCCCTTCATGCTGTGGAACCGCAACAAGCGGTCGATGACGCTGGACCTCAAGGATGCGGCGCAGCGGGACCGGTTTCTGGCGCTAGCGGATACGGCCGATGTGGTGCTGGAGAATTTCCGGCCGGGCGTGACCCGGCGGCTGGGCATCGACTATCCGTCGCTGCGCGCCCGCAACCCGCGGCTGATCTACTGTTCCATCTCCGGCTTCGGGCAGACCGGGCCCTATGCCGAGCGGGGCGGCTTCGACCTGATCACGGCCGGAATGTCCGGCCTGATGGCGATCAACGGCCCACCGGACGGTCCGCCATACCGGATTCCGATCCCGATCACCGATATCAGCGCGGGGATGAATGCCGTCATCGGCATCCTGGCGGCACTGGCCGCGCGCGAGCGCGACGGCGAGGGGCAATATGTCGACACCTCGCTGTTCGAGTCCGGCATCGCGCTCGGTCTCTACGAGGCGGCGAACGTCTTCGAGACGAACGAGCCGCCGGCCCGGCTGGGCCAGTCGCACCGGGGCGGCGCGCCCTATGAGCTGTTCCCGACCGCCGACGGCTATGTGAACATCGGCGGCTCGTCGCAGGCGATGTGGCCGACGATCTGCCGCATCCTCGGCTGCGAGCAACTGATCGACGATCCCCGCTTCGCCGACAAGGCGGCAAGGCTGCGCAACAACCGGGCGCTTGTGGAGGCCCTCAACCCCTACACGGTCCGGCAGTCGACGGCCCATTGGTGCGCGGCCTTCGACGCGGCCGGCATTCCGGCGGGCCCGGTGCTGGACCACCGTCAGGTGCTGCTGGAGGACCCGCAGACCCAGGCCCGCGAGATGGTGGTCGAGGTCGAGCATCCGACCGCCGGACGGATGCGGACCCTGGGCACGCCGATCAAGCTGTCGCGCACACCCGCCGGCGTGCGCCGCCCGGCGCCGCGGCTGGGCGAGCATACGGAGGAGGTGCTGGCGGAATGGCTGGGGTCAGCCGCTCCGCCGAAGGCCGGCGCGTAAGCGCCCCTAGGATCAGGAGTGGCTGCCCCAGGATTTGTTGGCGTAATTCGTCGTCACGATGTCGAAGACGACGCCGTTCGGGTCGCGGAACTTGATTTCCTTGGCATCCTTGGGGGATGACGGAATCCGCATGTGGTAATGCCCGCCCTGGTCTTCGATCCGCTTGCTGTATTCCTCGATATCCTCGACCACGAAGCCCATATGGTGGATGCCGTGGAAGTCCTTGCCCCGTTCGTCGCCAGCCTGCTCGTCGGTCTTGAATTTGAGGATCGCGAGGCTGACCACGCCATCGGACAGTATGATGCCCAGCGTGGATTCGCGTACGCGATGCATGCCGAAGGTCTCTTCGTAGAATTTGGCGGCGGCTTCGGTATCCGGAACCGTGACGGCGATGTGGCGCAGCTTGGGCATTGTCCTCTCCCGACGCGTGATTATGGATTTCCCGGGATGCTGGGCGCGGGACGAGAGCGCTGTCAAGACCGGTGCAGGGGGCGATAACGTGGAGCGCAGCATCGTCGGGTTCCATCGCGATGCGGAGGGGGCATGGGTGGCCGACCTGTCCTGCGGGCACGGGCAGCATATGCGGCATGAGCCGCCCTGGCGCGAACGACCCTGGACATTGACGGCGGCGGGGCGGGCGGCACGGGTCGGCACGACGGTCGAATGCCGCCTGTGCGACGACGCCGGCTGAGCGATCAGGACTCCGGCGCCTCTCCGTACCAGCGGGGCGTGTAGACCCAGACGCCGCCCTCAAGACGGGGAAAGCTGCGCGTGGTCGAGGAACCGACGATCAGCACCGTCCGCATGTCGACGGCGTCCGGGGTCAGTTCGCCGAGCGGACGCACCGCGATCGTTTCGTCCGGCCGTCCGACATCGCGGCCGATGACGACGGGCGTCTCCTTCGTGCGATGGCGGCCCAGGATTTCCAGGGCCTTGCCGAGCTGCCACGGACGGGCCCGCGAGATCGGGTTGTACAGGGCGATGGCGAGGTCGGCTTCGGCCGCGAGGTCCAGGCGCCGTTCGATGACCGGCCAGGGCTTGAGATTGTCCGACAGCGAGATGACGCAGAAATCATGCCCCAGCGGCGCGCCGGCCCGGGCGGCGGCGGCCTGGGCGGCCGAGATGCCGGGGACGATGCGCAGGGCGACCCCGTGCCAGGACGTGTCCGCCGCGGTCTCGAGGGCTTCGGTCACCGCTGCGGCCATCGCGAAGATGCCCGGATCGCCGGAGGAGACGACGGCGACCCGCCGCCCCGTCGCGGCGAGGGCCAGGGCGTGCCGGGCGCGTGCCAGTTCCTCGCGGTTGTCGCTGGCATGGACGGTCTGGTCGTCGCGGAACGGACCGGCCATCCGCAGATAGGTGTCGTAGCCGACGAGGTCCTCGGCCGCCGCCAGTTCGTGCCGCGCTTCCGGGGCCATCCAGTCGGCGAGGCCGGGTCCGAGGCCGATAACGGCGAGGCGGCCGCGCGGGCGGCCGACCGACGCGGGATCCACAGGCCCGTCCGCAATGGCGACGCCGACGGAACCGTCGATCCAAGGACCGGCGGACGGGGCGGGCATGGCTTTCGCCAGCAGGGCCGCGGGGCCGTCGCCGCCGAGCAGGCGGAGCGGCCGGGACAGGGCCGCCGCCACGGCGTGGACCTCCGGCGATGCGGCATCGGCCTCTGCGGCCAGCACGGCCGCGACGGCGCGGGGCGATACCCCTTCGGTCGCGAGCAGGTCGAAGGTGCGGCGGCGCAGATCGGACCCGTCGGCACGCAGCGCGACCAGGACGGCGCGCGGATGGAAGACCAGTTCGTCCGGGGCCGGTGCGGTTTCATACGGCGTTACGCGGATGGCCAGCTTTCCCGCCGGATCGAAGGGCAGGCGGGTCTCCGCGAGCCAGGGGGCCGGGCCTTCGAGGCGGAGGGTGGCCCCGCCCAGCAGATCGGACATGAAGCGCTTGGCGGCCGCGGGGTCGCTTGCTTCATAGCCCTCGGGCGGGGTTTCCAGGGTTGCGCCGAACCGGACTTCGCCGGTCGTCGTGATGGCGGGGACGGTGCCCAGGATTTCGCCGATCCGGCGCGCCAGCGCGTTCACGCCGCGCAGCCCGCCCAGCAGCGGGACCACCGCGCTGCCATCCTCCGCGACGGCGATGACCGGCGGCTCCCGGCGCTTGTTCTGCAACAGCGGGGCAAGCGCGCGGATGGCGATCCCGGCGGCGCAAAAGGCGACGACCGGAACGTCTTCGGCGAACAGGTGCCGAAGGGTTTCGCCGAAATCGTCGTAAAATCGGTCGGCGGCGGAAACGCGGCCGGTCAGGCCGTGAATGGTCGCGCCCGGCAGGGCGCCGCGTAGCGTCTGCGCCGTCGCGAGGCTGCCCTCGCCGAGCAGGACGAGTGCGGGCGGTGCGGTCAGCCCTGCCATTTCGGGCCGGGGATGAGGATCATCGCGAAATAGGGGACGCTGTCCGGGTCGACCGCATGCAGCGGCAGCGTGCGCTGATTCGGCATGGTCGCGCGCTCGATATAGAGCGCGCGACCGTCCCGGCCCAGGGCGCCGACCACCCGGCGCACCTTCGCGAAGTTCTTGCCGAGCTTCATGATCGCGGCCGCATCGGTTTGGGCCAGGCGCTCGGTCAGCTCCGCTTCCGACAGCACGCCCGACAGAACGGTCAGGCTCTGGTTGCGATAGACCAGGGGCGCGCCGAGGGCCGCGGCGCAGGCGACGATGGAGCAGACGCCGGGCACGACCTCGACCGGGTACCGGCCGGACAGGCGGTCGTGGAAATACATGAAGGAGCCGTAGAAGAAGGGATCGCCCTCGCAGATCACGACCACGTCGCGGCCGGCATCCAGATGCGCGGCGATCGCCGCCGATGCCTCGTCGTAGAAGCCGGCGATCACGGTCTCGTAGCAGAGCGGCGGCGGCAGCGCTTCGGTCGTGACCGGAAAGACGATGGGCAGGATCGTCTGCTCCGGCCGCAGATACTCCTCGACGATGGAGAAGGCGTTGCCCTTCTTGCCCTTGGCGACCAGATAGGCGACCACGGGCGCGGCGCGCAGCAGGCGCAGCGCCTTGACCGTGATCAACTCGGGATCGCCGGGGCCGACGCCCAGGCCGATCAGCCGTCCCGTCGCCGCCATTTACTCCGCCTCCGAGGCCAGGGCGTTCACCGCGGCGGCGGCCATGGCGCTGCCGCCGCGCCGGCCGTGCAGGGTCACGAAGGGGACGCCGCGGCTGTTGGCGGCAAGCTCCGCCTTGGATTCCGCAGCACCCACGAAGCCGACGGGAAAGCCCAGGATCAGTGCCGGCCGCGTTGCGCCGGCATCGAGCATTTCCAGCAGCCGGAACAGCGCCGTCGGCGCGTTGCCGATGGCGACCACGGCGCCGTCCAGCCGCGCGCCCCAGAGGTCGAGCGCGGCGGCCGAGCGCGTGTTGCCGATGCGCCGGGCCAGTTCGGGAACGGCGGGTTCGTGCAGGGTGCAGATCACGGGGTTGTCCGCGGGCAGCCGCGCGCGCGTCACGCCCTCTGCGACCATCCTTGCGTCGCACAGGATCGGCGCGCCTTTGGCCAGGGCGGCCCGTCCCGCCAGCCCCGCGCCGGGCGAAAAGGCGAGATCGGCGGGGATGTCCGTCATTCCGCCGGCATGGATGATCCGGACGGCGAGTTTTTCCAGATCGGGCGGAATTCGCGTCAGGTCGGCTTCCGCGCGGATGGTGGCGAAAGACCGGCGGTAGATTTCCTGACCGTCGCGCAGATAGTCCATCAGCATTCCGTTCCGTCGCGGGCTCTCAATTCGTCGGCGATCTCGGCCAGGGCGAGCGCCCGGCCGTGCCGGTCCCCGAAGCGATTCCCGCCTGAGGCATTGCGGCGGAACAGGTCGTAGCGGCCCGGCGCCGTCGCGACAAGCGTCACGTCGGCCGTATTCGGCATGGCGCAGGATTTCTCGCAGCCGCTGAGATGGATGCCGGCCTCCGTCCCCGTCCGCATCAGGGCCGCCAGGGCGACGGCGTCCGTCTTGGTCTCCGCGCGCGCGGCCAGGCAGCCGGCGAGGCCCGCGCAGGCCACCATTCTGGCAAGCGGGGCGGCGGGATCGCAGATCATGCCGATGCCCGCCAGGGCGGCGGCGGCGGCGGCGGCATGCCGCGACGGTACTGCGGGAAGCAGCAGGGAGCGGAAGGGCGTCAGCCGCAACTCTCCGCCGCCGAAGCGCTCGGCGATATCGGCAATGGCATGGAGGCCGGCCGGCGACAGCCGCCCGACAGGCGGCACGGCCCCGACCGTTTCCAGGCCGTCCTGCCGTTGCGGGCGCCGGCCGATATGCCCTTGCGGATCGACGGGCCGTCGATGCCAGCCGGATGTCGCGGCATCCGAGAGGGCCGCGCCGTCGATACGCCGCGCCAGTTCCGAAAGCAGCATGTCCCGCGTCGTCCGTGCGAGCAGATGACGCATCCGGGTCGCATCTTTGTCGGCGGATGCCGTTTCGAGGAACACGGCCAATGCCGTGGCCGCTGCCGTCCCCGCCCGTTCGGGCGCAACCAGCAGGAACGGCGTCGCATCGTCCGCCGCGACCGGCGGACAGCCGGCAATGCCGAGCGCGAAGGCCCGTCCGCCCGGGACGCTGGCCAGCCAGATATCGTGGGGGTGGTCGATGGCGGCGACAGATTCGCCGCCATCGACAAGCAGGCCGAATTTGGGCGAAAGGCCGCGATATGCCGGTTCCGTCTCCAGCGCGTGCAGCAGGCCGCGTGCCAGCGGCAGCACGTCGGTATCCTGGGACGGGTCGATGCCGGCCAGCGGGCTGACCATGACATTGCGGATGTCGTCGGTGTCGCTGCGCGGCGGGCCCAGGCCAGCCCGGAGCAGGGCTTCGATCAGCGCGGGTTCCGCCTCCGGCGCGATGCCGCGAAGCTGGAGGTTGGCGCGGTTCGTGACGTCGGCGATTCCGCTGCCGAACCGGGCGGCGGCATCGGCGATGGCGCGGGCCTGACCGGCCGACAAGCAGCCGAGCGGTATCCGCAGGCGGCAAAGCCCGCCGTCGCGGGCCGGCACGATGCGGAACAGGCCGGGACAGGCGGACGGCCGCAGGCTGCGCTGCATGTCCGCGATGTCCTGCAACCGTTCAGCCATGCAAACCGCTTCCTCTCCGTCCGGACGGTACGCCGCCCCGGTGTATACGAGCGGCGCCGCGACGGCGTCCAGGCGTTTAGGGATAGCGGACGCCGGGCGGGTCGTCGGGCAGCGGGATGAACTCGGTCTCGCCCGGCACCGGGGCGAAGCGGCTTTCGCGCCAGTCCCGTTTCGCCTGCTCGATCCGGTCCGGCGAACTGGACACGAAATTCCAGAAGATGTGCCGCTTTTCCGGGAAGGGTTCGCCGCCGATCAGCATCAGCCGCGCGTCTTCGGCTGCGCGTAGCACGATCTCTGCGCCGGGCTTGAAGACGACCAGCTGGGTCGGCTCGAAGCGGCCGTCCTGACCGGCGACCTCGACCGAGCCGGAGACCACATAGATGGCGCGTTCCACATGGTCCGCCGGGACCGGAAACTGGGTGCCGGCCGTCAGCGCGATGTCCGCGTACACCATGTCGGAAAATGTGGGAACGGGCGATGTCCGCCCGAACAGGCTGCCGGCGATCAGCCGCGTCTTTTGCCCGGTCTCCTCGAATTCCGGCAGGGATTCGGCCTTGTGGTGCGAGAAGCCGGGGTCGGTCTCCTCATGGGCCGTCGGCAGCGCGATCCAGATTTGCAGGCCGAACAGGGCGCTTCCCGCGCTGCGCAACTCGGGACCGGTCCGCTCGCTGTGGGCGATGCCGCGCCCGGCCGTCATCCAGTTGATCTCGCCCGGGCGGATCGTCTGGATGCTGCCCAGGCTGTCGCGGTGCACGATCTCGCCTTGCAGCAGATAGGTGACGGTCGCGAGGCCGATATGCGGATGCGGCCGGACGTCCAGCCCATGGCCAGCCTGAAGGGCCGTCGGTCCCATCTGGTCGAAGAAGATGAAGGGGCCGACCATGCGGCGCTTCGCCGAAGGCAGGGCGCGCCGCACCTGGAACCCGTCGCCCAGATCCCGGACGGGCGGCAGGATCGTCATCTCGATCCGTTCGTTCGCATCGTTCATTCGCCGATCCTCGCGTTGCGCGGGCGCAGCCGGGGCTGCGCCCGTCCGGTTCCGTCTAGCGCGTCAGTTTGGCGGCGACTTCCGCCACATGCCGGCCCTGGAAGCGCGCACCTTCGAGCTCGGTGGCGCTGGGCTGGCGCGATCCGTCGCCGCCGGCGATGGTGGTCGCGCCGTAGGGGGCGCCGCCCA
>JBFWNZ010000008.1:0-28215 GCA_050250795.1 Alphaproteobacteria bacterium
TCGGGTGCAGAGCCTGCAACGGGTTGACCAGCACGCAGGCGATGTCGCGGCGCGTCCGCAGCACCCGCAGCGCATCCTCCGACATGTCCTTCAGCGTGTAAGTCTCGCGCGCCCGCACCGGGTTGCCGATGCCGGGCTGCACGTCGCCCCACCATCCGTGATAGGCGCCGCAGAACCGGACGAGGTGACTGCGGCCGGTATGATAGCGGGCAAGCCGCACCGCCTGCATCACCGCCTCGGTGCCGGACATGTGGAACGACACCTCGTCCAGGCCCGAAATTTCCGCCAGCCGCGCCGCATTCTCGGCGACGACCGGATGATAGCTGCCGAGCACCGGACCGAGATCGCCGACCCGGTCCTGGCCGCGCTCCAGGCACTTCTTATAGACGTCGTAGCCGAAGACGTTGACGCCGTAGGACCCGGTCAGATCGTAGAACCGGTTGCCGTCGAGATCGGTCAGCAGCACGCCCGACGACGACTGCACGAACGAGCCGGCCTTGAGATGCCGGCGCACCAGCGGGCGGAACTGGAACGGCACCCGGTAGGCACCGGTGAACTGGACGTCGGAAATCCGCTCCGCAGCCTCCTCGGTGCAGGCCGCGGTCCGGACGAAGCGCTCGCGATAAAGCTCGGCGAGCCGCATGAAGCCCGTGCGGCGCAGGGCGGCGATCTCGTCGGGGGCTCCGTCGCAGCGGAAGAACCGCTCCTCGCCATAGGAATAGGACGGGATCAGCGCCGCGACGCGCCGCGCCATCCGCGCATGGCCGGTCAGCGACGGATGCTTCGCGCGCGACAGCTGCAACCGGGTTCTCAGCGTCGCGAAAGACACAGCCATCGCGGCCGCACCGGCCGCGTAGAGCGCAAATGTGGCAGGGGCAAGGTCCATTGAACCAGGGCTTGTAGCCGGGAGATTTTACGGCAGCATGACGATGCACGCACAATTCCTCAGACTGTTGCAGCAGGAAGACATCAATTTCCTGCTGACCCACCGGATTCCCCGACGGCTCCTGACCCGGTTCATGGGCTGGTTCAGCCGGATCGAGCAGCCGCTGGTCCGCGACGCCTCCATCGGCATCTGGCGCTATTTCTCCGGCCTCGATCTCAGCGAGGCCAGGAAAGCGCAATTCGAGAGCATGCATGACTGCTTCATCCGGGAGCTTAAGGACGGCGCACGTCCGGTCGATCCCGATCCGAAGATATTGACCAGCCCCTGCGACGCCATCGTCGGCGCCTGCGGCCCAATCGCCGGCACCGAGTTGTTCCAGATCAAGGGCATGCCCTACGCGCTCCAGGACCTGCTGCCCGACCCCGAACTGGTCGAAGCGCATCGCGACGGCCGCTATGTCACGCTGCGGCTGACCTCTGCCATGTATCACCGCTTCCACGCGCCGCATGACTGCCGGGTCGACCGGGTGACCTACATCGCGGGCGACACCTGGAACGTCAATCCGATCGCGCTCAAACGGATCGAGAAGCTGTTTTGCAGGAACGAGCGCGCGGTGCTGCAAACGCGGCTCGACGCCACCGGGCAGCGCGTCACGCTGGTACCGGTGGCGGCCATTCTGGTGGCGAGCATCCGGCTGCATTTTCTCGACACGCTGCTGCAGGGCGGCTATGGCGGCCCCGCCGTCCTGCCCTGCGACGCGGCGTTCGAGAAAGGCCAGGAGATGGGCTGGTTCCAGCACGGATCGACCATCCTGCTGTTCGCGCCCGGCGAATTCAGCCTGTGCGACCGCGTCCGCGAGGGCACCGCGATCCGCATGGGCCAGCCGCTTCTGCGGCTGCCGTAAGCCGGACGACCAGCGGCGGCAGCCTTGGATATGCCGGCGGCGCCGCTAGCGCTTGCGCGTCCTGCCCGCCGGCGCCTTGCCTTCCAGGCCGTCGCACAGCCTGCGGGCGAACTTCGCACCCCTGCGGCGCGTTAGCCTGTCATTCATCCGAAACGGCCGGCCGAGGCAACCGGCGGAGGCAGCCATTCCGATCTTTCTTTCCCCTGCCCGGATGCGCGGCCTTTGGGAACGCGTTCGCGCCAGCTTCTGGTTCCTGCCCGCGGGCATGGCGGCCGGCGCGATCCTGCTTGCCTTCCTGACCGTCGCGCTCGACGCCCGGATCGGCGGCGACGCCCTGCGGCGCTTCGGCTGGCTCTACACCTTCGGGCCCGAGGGTGCCCGCGCGCTGCTCTCGGCCATCGCCAGTTCGATGATCACGGTGGCCGCCGTCACCTTCTCCATCACCATGCTGACCCTGCAACTGGCCTCCTCGCAGTTCGGGCCGCGGCTGCTGCGCAACTTCATGCGCGACCGCGGCACGCAGCTCGTGCTCGGCACCTTCATCGCCACCTTCGCCTATTGCCTGCTGGTGCTGCGCACCGTGCGCGGCACCGAGGACGCGCATTTCGTGCCGCATCTGGCGGTGATGGCCGGCATGGTCATGGCGCTGGCGAGCATCGCGGTCCTGATCTTCTTCGTGCACCACGTGGCCAGCTCGATCCGGATCGAAACGCTGCTGGCCCGCCTGTCGGCCGAAACCCTGGCCGCCGTCGACCGCCTGTACCCCGCCCGCATGGGGAAGGCGCCCTCGGCCGGGAGCCATGCGCTGCCGCCCGATTTCGAGACAGCGCATCGCGCCGTGCCGGCCGGCCGCGGCGGTTATGTCGAGCGCATCCTGGTCGGCTCGCTGGTGGAGATCGCGGCGGAATTCGACCTCGTGCTGCGCATCGCCGCGAGACCGGGCGTCTTCGTCAAGACGAGCGACGCGCTGCTTCTCGCCTATCCGGCCTCACGCGTGTCGGACGAGATTGCCGCGCGCCTCGCCAGTGCGCTCGCCATCGGCTCCGAGCGCACGCCCGAGCAGGACCTGGAATTCTCCCTCCGGCGGATCGTGGAAATCGCCCAGCGCGCCCTGTCGCCCGGCGTCAACGATCCGACCACCGCGCTCTACTGCCTCGACCGCATCGGCGAAGCGCTCGCCCGGCTGGCGGAACGGGATCTGCCCTCGCCCCACCGCGCCGACGACGCTGGCCGCCTGCGGGTCGTCACCGAGGTCCGGACGCTGACGGACATCGCCTGTCCCGCGCTTGCGGCCGTCGCGCGCTACGGCGTCGGCGACGCCGATGTGGCGGCGAAACTGGTCGCGATCCTGGACATGCTCCTCCCGCGCGCGCCGCTCGGCGAGCGGCACGCCCTGGAAACCCTGCGCGAGAGCATCCGGGACGCCGCGGGCGCGTGCACACCGCGGCTTTGACCGGGTGCGATTCCGGGCCATAGTCGCCGGGCACGGCCGAGCGGAGCCACGCCCATGTCCAATCTCCATGACGACGCCATCCTGATCGACGGCCTGGCGATCGCGCGGTTCTCGCGCGCGGTGTTCGAGGACATGCGCAAGGGCGGCCTGACGGCGGCCAACTGCACCTGCTCGGTCTGGCACGGCTTCCGCGAGACGATGGCCAATGTCGCGCAGTGGAAACGCTGGTTCGCCGAACATGCCGACCTGATCCGCCCGGTCCACGCCGCCGCCGACATCCGCCGCGCGAAGGAGGAGGGGCGCACCGGCATCATCCTCGGCTGGCAGAACACCAGCGGCATCGAGGACGACATCGGCAATCTGGTGCTGTTCCGCGATCTCGGCGTGCGGATCATGCAGCTGACCTACAACACCCAGAATCTCGTGGGCTCCGGCTGCTGGGAGAGCCGCGACGGCGGGCTCAGCGATTTCGGCCGCGACGTCGTGGACGAGATGAACCGGCTCGGTATCCTGATCGACCTGTCGCATGTCGGCCCCACGACCAGCGCCGACGCGATCCGCCATTCCAAGGCGCCCGTCGCCTATACCCATTGCTGCCCGATGCTGAAGGACCATCCGCGCAACAAGACCGACGACCAGCTGCGCGCGATTGCGGACCGCGGTGGATTCGTGGGATTCGCCAGCTACACCCCCTTCCTGCCGCAGGGGGATGCCACCACGCTGGACGACTGCGTGGCGGCGATGGACTACCTGATCGACCGCGTGGGCGAGGAATCGGTCGGCATCGGCACCGACTGGGTGCAGGACCAGGATCTGTCCTTCTTCGCCTATCTGTCGGCCGACAAGGGCAAGGGCCGACCCACCTCCCGCCCCTATGCAAAGCTGCCGCCGATGCCGAAAGGGCTGGCGACGCTGGGCGATTTCCGCAACTTCATCCCGGCGATGGAGCGTGCGGGTTGGCGGGAGCCGCGCATCCGGCGCGTGCTGGGCGAGAACTGGCTGCGGTTCCTGGGCGATGTCTGGGGCGGCTGATCCGGTTGCAGGAGCCGCGGCCGACGCGGCGGCCGCCGGCACGCTGGCCGAACTCGGCGACGCGCTGGTGCGGCGGCTGGCCGGTCATATCGGCTTCGACCGCTTCAATATCGGACTGATCGACCCGGTCCGGCACGTCTTTCACGATGCCTATGTCCATGGCCGCAACGTCGAGGGCCGCAGCACGGGCCATCGGCGCACCCTCGACGGCACCGTGGTCGAGGCGGCAATGCGGGCGGGCGGTGCCTTTCAGTTCGGCGCTGCGGATCGAAACGCCTGGGTGACGCGCTTTCCGCGCTTCGGGCCGGTCTACGATTCCGGCATCCGGTCGATGCTGGCCGTGCCGATGGGGAGCGAGGGCCGAACGAAGGCCTCGCTGGTTTTCGCGTCGCGGGATCCCGATGCCTACACGCCCGAGACGGTGGCTCTTGCCGCCGCTATCGGCGCGGCCGTCGCCTTATCCTTCGCGGGATTCGACGGAATGCCCGCCTCCCCGCCGCGTTGAGGCCGCGCCCCGCCCGGGACGCAGCCCCGACGACGACTAACCCTTCCGCCGCTGCTTCTTGGCAGCCTTGCGCGCCGCATAGCGGGCGTCGCGAGCGGCTTTCTGTTCGGCGGCGAGGGCAAGCGCCCGCTCGGCCTCCTCCGCCATGCGGGCGGCTTCGACGGCCTCGGCCTCGCGCCGCGCCTGCGCCGCCAGTTCCGCCAGACGCGCGGCTTCCGCCGCTTTTGCGGCGGCGCGAACCTCGGCCCGCGCCTGTCGCGCCGCGCTTATGACCGCGCGTTCGGCAATGCGTTCGGCAATGACCGGATCGGCGGAAGCGACCTTGAATCGCTCCAACAGTGCTTTCCGTGCCGCCATGGCGTCGCCCTGGCGTTGCTGAAAATCGGGATGTTTGTAACCGTTCATCTATCTTCCTGTCCTGGTGCGGCGGCCGGACCATCCAGTCGCGCCGGCGATCCGCACACACCACGCTGCACGAACGACCGGCTTGGAACCGGGCGCTGCCAATGGGAAGCATCTCAGGGAAAGCAGGGGCGGGCCCTTCTGGAGGGCAGGCATGCCGACCGAATGCGTGCGGTACGGCACGTTATCACAGATCGCAATCCGAACACAGCACACCGCACCAGCATTGCGCGAAACGTCATCGCAAGACGCTTGAACGCTTCCCGATCAAGGTGCAAAGGTCCGGTCGAAATTGCATCGAGCGACGACAAATGAGGGTGTCAATGAGCCGGGTCGGATGCGTGTGGATATTGCTGGCCGGCCTGACGGCGTCATCCTGGGCATGGGCCGAAACGCCGCAGGAACGCGGCCGCTATCTGATGGAGAGCATCGTCGCCTGCGGCAACTGTCACACGCCGCAGGGGCCGACCGGTCCGGTCGCCGGTATGGAACTGGCCGGCGGCATGGTCATCGAGGAAGCGCCCTTTACCGCCGTCGCCTCGAACATCACCCCGGACGCGGAGACCGGAATCGGCCGCTGGACCGATGAGCAGATCGTGCGCGCGATCCGCGAGGGCATCCGGCCCGACGGCAGCATCATCGGGCCGCCCATGCCCATCGCGCTGTATCGCGGCATCTCCGACAGCGACGCGCGGGCGCTGGTCGCCTATCTGCGCCAGGTCAAACCGGTGAAGAACGCGGTCGCGAAATCCGCCTATCGCATGCCGCTGCCGCCGAGCTACGGCCCGCCGGTCGGCACCGTCGCCGCGGTTCCGGCCGACGGCTCCGCCAAGTACGGCGCCTATATGGCCGGGCCGCTGGGCCATTGCATCGAATGCCACACCCCGATACTGGCGGACGGGCAGCGCGACTGGACCCGGACCGGTGCGGGCGGCCCGCCGATCACCACGCCCTTCGGGCCCGTGGTGCCGCCGAACATCACGCCGCACCCGCAGGACGGAATCGGGCGCTGGAGCGATGCCCAGATCGTCCAGGCCGTGGCCAAGGGCGTGTCGGCGGACGGGCGCAAGCTCAACCCGCCGATGGGCTTCGGCTATTACGCCCATATCAAGCCGGGGGACATGACGGCGCTGATCGCCTATCTGCGCGCCCTGCCGCCGCTGCCGACCGCGAACTGAGCCGTCCCCGCGCGGTGCCGGGGCGGATTGCCCCCGTTCCCTGCACCGGCATTATGCTCCGGCATCGCAACGGATCTGCTGGGTGCCTATTCATGGACATGAATAGCGAGTCCGCCGCGCGTTCCCCCCGGTGATTCGCATCCGCGTCTTCGCGACGGCCGCGGACTGAAGTGCGTCAGTAGGCGTCCGAGACCGGCACGTAGACGGTGCCGTCCATGATCCGGCGGACCGTGCGGCCGAATCCCAGCCGGTCGATCACGATGCCTTCCGGATTGTTCGCCGGGCTGGTCGCCACGGTCAGCCGCATGATGCCGTTGGGATGCGCGATGCGCAGCGATTCGCGCTCCGTCGCCCCTTCGGCCAGCACGTCATTGACGACCGAGCCCGGCATATGCGCCGCCGCCGCGAGGCACATCGACCCGGCGCCGGGCATGGTCTCGTTGCAGCGGTTCATGAAGATCTGCCGGGCCTTGATGTCCGCGTCGGCGGCGCGGATCGTCCGGCCGCTCATGTCGGTGTAGTCGCTGGGCGGCGAGACGAAGAAGATCGACGGCAGATAGGGACTCTCCGCGTCCGCCTTGCGCCAATCGTCGACAAAGCCGACCATCTCCGCCGCCTTGCCCCGCACCTCGAGATAGAGCGGCGTCATCGACGGCTCGTTGAGCGTCGTCGGCAGTTCGTCGCCGCGCAGCCCGACCTGTTCCGGCTTCACGAACACGACCGGGTTGGCGACGTCGCAGATGGTGACGTCGAGTTCGCGCCCGTCACCCATGCGGATGCGGTCCCGCCGGTTGCCGGTCGGCAGGGCCTTGCCGGTCTTGGCGCCCACGGTCAGGCGATAGTCCATGAAGATTTCGGCCCCCGTGCCCGGCACGCCGCCGATGGCGAAGTCGCCCTTCACCCGCGCGCGCCCGTTCACGACCGGCACATGCGCCACGATCACCTTGTCCGTATTGGTGTTGTAGATGCGCACCTCGGTCACCGGCTCGACCGGCCGCACCAGACCGCCTTCGATGGCGAAGGGGCCGACCGCGGCCGACAGGTTGCCGCAGGTCCCGGACCAGTCGATCACGTCCTCGTCCACGCTCGCCTGGGCGAAATTGTATTCGACATCGGCATCCGGCCGCGCCGCGCGCGACACCACCGCGATCTTCGAGGTCACGAGATGCGTGCCGCCCAGCCCGTCGATCTGCATCACGTCGGGCGTGCCCATGATCCGCTTCAGCAACGCGTCGCGCACCGGTCCCGGCGGCGGAATATCGTGGTCGTGGAAGAACACGCCCTTGCTGGTGCCGCCGCGGATGATGGCGACGCGCACGCCGATCTGCTCGGCGTCGAGATAGCGGTTTCCGTCCGGCATAGTGGAACTCCCTGCAGGCGATCGGCGGGCCGCAGGCAGTCTATCACCCTCGGCGAAGGGCGGCATCAGCCCTTCCGGCTGCCCTCGAACAGGCGCGTGCAGCGCGCGCCGGACCGGCAATAGGCGAGCACCGGCTTCGGCAGCCGGTCGAAAATCTCGCCGAAGGTCTGCGCGTCCCGGTCGTTCAACTGGCTGGAGACGACGGGCTGATAGACGACGGTGAGCCCCGCCGCCCGGGCCGCCGCCTCGACGGCGGCATAGGCCGGCTGGTCTTCCGACTCGCCGTCGGGGCGGTTGCAGATGATCGACTTGAACCCGGCCGCCGCAATCGCAGGGACGTCCTCGGGCAGTATCTGCCCCGTCACGGAAAGATTCGCGTCGAGCGCCTTCAGGTCCATCCTCGCCTCCCCGATCCGGTTCTCGTTGCGCCCTTATAGCACGTTGAGGGGCACCTTCAGGAAGCGGCGGCCGTTCGCATCCGCCGGCGGCATGTGGCCCGCGCGCATGTTCACCTGCAGCGAGGGCAGGATCAGCTTGGGCATGTCGAGGGTCCGGTCGCGGGCCTCGCGCATCGTCACGAATTCGTCCTCGGCAATGCCGTCGCGGACATGGATGTTGAAGGCTCGCTCCTCCGCCACATTGGTCTGCCAGCGGATGTCGCGGCCGTTCGGGCCGTAATCGTGGCACATGAACAGCCGCGTCTCGGGCGGCAGCGACAGGATGCGGCGCATCGAGCGATAGAGGGTGCGTGCGTCGCCGCCGGGAAAATCCACCCGCGCGCTGCCGCCGTCCGGCATGAACAGCGTGTCGCCGACGAAGGCCGCGTCGCCGATGACATGGGTCATGCAGGCCGGTGTGTGACCCGGCGTATGCAGCGCGACGCCCGTCATGCCGCCGATCCGATAGCTGTCGCCATCCTTGAACAGCCGGTCGAACTGGCTGCCGTCGCGCGGGAAGTCGGGCCCCTCGTCGAACACCGTCCCGAAGGTGTCCTGCACCGTCGCGATCCGGTCGCCGATGGCGATCCGGCCGCCCAGCTCGGCCTTCAGATACTGCGCCGAGGTCAGATGGTCGGCATGGACATGCGTCTCGATCAGCCACTCGACGGCGAGCCCGTGCTCGCGCACGAAGGCGATCAGGCGGTCGGCGGATTTATGTGCGGTCCGCCCGGCGGCATAGTCGAGGTCGAGAACCGGATCGACGATGGCGCAGGACGTTGAGCCCGGGTCCTTGACCACGTAGCTGATGGTGTTGGTGACGGGATCGAAGAACCCCGTCACCTCCGGCCTTGCCGATGAATCCAGGGTCGCAGGCAGCGGTGCGATAGTGCCGGTCATCGGCGCCCCCCATGGCCGTGATGTCCCGCCGCGCAGGTGCGGATGCCGAACAGCGTGTAGGCCGGGCAGAAGCGGAACGCAGCGGTTCCGATCATCACGATCCCGGCGACGGCCAGCAAGTATATCCAGTTGCCCCAGCCGGCGAGCGCCGCTGCGACGGGCGGAACGAACGGCGCCGCCAGCAACGCAACTCCCAGCACGAAACGCACGGCACGGTCGATGGATCCCACATTTGCCATGATAGACTCCCGCAGCTTGATCACCCCTGACCTTTAGCTGGCGCCATCCTCGATATGGCGCAATGCCATGTCCGCAGGCAAGTTGTCGCAGCAACGGCCGGACCGGCGGCCGGCCGGCTCGGTCGAGGCTGTGATCCGGGCGCCGAATACCTCTATGATACGGCCCATCCATTCCTTCTGCCCGGTTGCTGTCCCATGCGCTCGATACTCCGTCTGGCCGCCCTTCTCGCGTTCCTCGCCCTGCCCGCCGCCGCGGCCGACCAGGCCCTGACCGTGGTCGATGCGAAGGGCGCCACGCACAGTTTCACCCGCGCCGAGCTTCTGAAGCATCCCGACGCCCGAACCGTCGCCGTGACGGACGATCCCGCCTACGGCGCCGCCTCGCCGGAATACCGCGCGATCCCGCTCTCCCGCCTGCTGGCCGGCATGCCGACTGCGGGGGCCGACATCCTGGTCGCCACGGCGACCGACGGTTTCGTGGCACAGCTTCCGGCGGCGAAGGCGCTCAGTTCCGTGCCGACGGGCGCGGTCGCCTATCTTGCCGTCGAGGACCCGGCGAAACCATGGCCGCCGCTCAAGGGCAAGACCGTGAGCGCGGGCCCCTATTTTATCGTCTGGACCAATCCGAAGCGCGACGGCATCGGCCCCGAAGCCTGGCCTTATCAGACGGCGCGGCTGGAACTGACGGAATCGGTGGGCAAGCGCTATCCGGCGATCCTCGTGGACCAGGCGCTGCCGGCCAATGCGCCGGAGCGCCGCGGACAGGCCCTTTTCGTCGATGCGTGCTTCGCCTGCCACAAGATGAACGGCGCCGGCGAGGCGACGGTGGGCCCCGACCTCAATCTGCCGATGAACCCGACGGAATACTTCAAGCTGTCGGTGCTGCCGCGCTATCTCCGCGACCCCGCGTCGGTGCGCCACTGGGCGGACCAGAAAATGCCGGCCATCGCCCCCGAGACGATGAGCGACGCCGATCTCGCCGCCGTCATCGCCTATCTGGCGCATATGGCCGGGCGCAAGAAATGAGCGGCGGCAAGGCTATGTCCCTCGCCGGCACCGGTCTCGCCCGCTGGGCGAAGATGATCGGGGTCTTCGCCATCGCGCTGCATATGTCGCTTGCGGCCTTCGGCAACGTCACCGACTACGGCACCAACTGGACCTTCGTGCAGCATGTGCTGGCGATGGACACGACCTTCAACAGTCCGGCGCTGATGTGGCGGGCGATCGGCGATCCGGTGCTTCAGACCGCCGCCTATCTTGCCATCATCGCGGCGGAGATCGCCGGGGCGGCGCTGACATGGTGGGGCCTCGCCCGGCTGTGGCAGGCGCGCCGGGCGGAGGCGGAGGCCTTTCATGCAGCCAAGAGCCTCGCCCTGTTCGGCCTCATGTGGTGCTTCGCGATCTGGGTTATCGGCTTCATCGCCATCGGCGGCGAGTGGTTCGCGATGTGGCAGTCGCAGACCTGGAACGGCCAAGCCGGCGCCACCCGGTTCGCGGCCGTCACGGGCATCGCGATGCTGTTCCTCGCAATCCGCGAATAATCCCTCAATCCACCGGGGACTCGCTCTGCCGCTGGCGGTCCGGATGCGAGCCTTTGGCGTCTTCGGCACGCGGCGGCGCGCTGCGGTCGGCGCGCTGGTGTGCCGGGCCGTGCGGCCGGCTCAGGTTGAAGCCGGTGTTGATCAAGCCGATATGCGAGAAGGCCTGCGGATAGTTCCCCAACTGCCGGCCCAGGCCGGGATGGAACTGCTCCGCCAGCAGCCCCAGATCGTTGCGCAGGTCGAGCAGGCGCTCGTAGAGCGCTTCGGCCTCGTCGTAGCGGCCGACCATGCACAGCGCATCGGCCAGCCAGAAGCTGCAGACCAGGAAGGTTCCTTCAGACCCGATCAGCCCGTCATCCGTCTCCTCGGCCCGATAGCGCAGCACCAGCCCGTCATGCGTCAGTTCGCGCTGGATCGCGTCCACAGTGCCCCGGTAGCGCGGATCCTCCGGCGGCAGGAATCCGACCTCGGCCATCAGCAGCAGCGAGGCGTCCAATGCCTTGCCATCGTAATGCTGGACGAAGCAGTTCCGCTTGGAATCGTAGCCGCGGGCCAGCACCTCGGCGTGAATCCTGTCCCGTGACGCGCGCCAGCGATCCACCGGCCCCGCATAGCCCGACTGTTCCACGGCCTTGATCGCCCGGTCGAAGGCGACCCAGGCCATCATCTTGGAATAGACGAAGTGCTTGCGCCCGCCGCGCACCTCCCAGATGCCTTCGTCCGTCTCGCACCACAGCGCCTCCAGACGGGCGAGGACCGACACCTGGAACCGCCAGGCATCCTCGCTGGGCTCAAGCTGCGACTTGCGTGCCGTGTGCAGCGAATCCATCAGCTCGCCGAAGATGTCGAGCTGGATCTGGTCGCTTGCCGCGTTTCCCACCCTGACGGGCCGGCTGTCCGCATAACCCGGCAGCCAGGGTAGTTCGACCTCGGTCAGCCGGCGCTCGCCGCTGACCCCGTACATGATCTGCATCTGATCCGGCGCGCCGGCCGCGGCCCGCAGCAGCCACTCGCGAAAGGCACCCGCCTCCTCGAACTGGCCGGCATTGGTCAGGGCGTACAAGGTCAGCGTGGCGTCGCGGATCCAGCAGTAGCGATAGTCCCAGTTCCGGACACCGCCCAGTTCCTCGGGCAGCGAGGTGGTCAGGGCCGCGACGATGCCGCCGCTCGGCCGGTAGGTCAGGCCCTTGAGCGTGACGAGCGACCGCTCGACCGCATCGCGCCAGCGGTCATTGCCCAGGCCGTCGAGCTTGCACATGCGCGACCAGTCGCGCCACCACGCGGCCGTGTGCTCCATCCGCAGCTCGCCGTCGCCGATGAAATGCGGCTCGGCGTAGAGCGGATGGTAGGCAAGCGTGAAGGGCACCGTCTCTCCCGCCGTCACCTCGAAGGTGCCGACGGTCTGCATGCCCTCGCCGCGCAGCGGCACCGGCGTCACCAGTTCCGCCGCGTCCGGCCCCGCCACGGCGTGGATACCGTAGTCGCGCCGACGCACCCAGGGCACGGTCTTGCCGTAACCGAAGCGCAGCGCGAGTTCCATGCGCATCGCGACCCGGCCCTTTATGCCGCGCACAAGGCGGATCACATCGACCTTCGCGGGATCGTCGGACAGCGGCATGAAATCGACCAGCGCCGCCGATCCGGTCTCGGTCTCGAAGACGGTTTCCAGGATCAGCGTATGCGGCAGATAGCGCCGCGCGATCCGCGTCGCGCCCCCGGCCGGCGCGATCTGCCAGTAGCCATGCTCCCGGGTGCCGAGCAGCGCCGCGAAGCAGGCGTCGGAATCGAAGCGCGGCAGGCAGAGCCAGTCGATGGAGCCCTCGCGCGAGACCAGGGCGCCGCTCAGCATATTGCCGATGAAGCCGTAATCCTCGATAGGCCGGCTCATCCGGCCCCCCGGAAGTTCGGATAGGCGGTCATGCCGCCATCGACGAACAGGGTGGCCGCGTTCACATAGTCCGACAGGTCCGAGGCCAGCCACAGCACGGCCTGCCCCACATCCTCGGGCTCGCCGATCCGGCCATAGGGGATCAGCGTCAGCAGCTGCTGCATCGCATCCGCCGTCTCCCAGGCGGGCCGGTTGATCGGCGTGCGGATCGCCCCCGGCGCAATGGCGTTCACCCTGATCTTCTGCGCCGCGAATTCCTGGGCCAGCGACTGCATCAGCAGCGAGAGCCCGCCTTTCGACGCCGCATAATTCGCCTCGAAGGCCCAGGGGATCGTCTGATGCACCGAACTCATACAGACGATCTTGCCGGTGGCGCGGGACACCGCGGGCTGCGGCCCGCGGCGCAGGAACTCGCGGATCGCTTCGCGCGCGCAGAGGAAGGTGCCCGTGAGGTTGACGTCGATCACCCGTCGCCATTGCGCCAGCGTCATATCCTGGAAGCGGGCGCCATCCTGGATTCCGGCGTTGTTGACGAGGATGTGGACGGTGCCGAAACGCGCCACGACCTCGGCGAACATGGCCGCCACCTGCGCCTCGTCGCTGACATCGGCGGCGACCGGCATCGCGGTGCCGCCCGCGGCCTCGATCGCCCGGCACACCTCCTGCGCCTCGCCGGCAGCACGCGGCAGGTGATTGACCGCGACCTTGGCACCGCTGCCGCCCAGCGCCAGCGCGCATTGCCGTCCCAGGCCCGACGACGCCCCGGTGACGACGGCAACCTGTCCGGCGATTCCGAAAATGTCCTTGTCGGCAGCAGGCACGGCAACAGTCATTAGGTGTATCGTAACCCAATATGGCGGCCCTGGCCGCCCCTTCTGGAAACGGAACGGAATCCGGCGCGGCAGGTTCCATCGCATCCGGACCGTTCGCCGCATGGGAGACCGATGATGAAGCTGCCGGGCCCGGACCATCCCATCGCCATCGCGCCCAATCCCGCACGGGTCGTCGTGACCGTCGCTGGCCGGATCATCGCCGACACCCGCGCCGCGCTGACCTTGCGCGAAGCCGCCTATCCGCCGGTGCAGTACATTCCCCGCGCCGATGTGGACATGACCCGGCTGCAACGGACGGCCCACGCCACGCACTGCCCCTACAAGGGGGATTGCAGCTATTTCAGCATCGCGGAGGGCGGCCCGAAATCGGAGAACGCGGTGTGGAGCTACGAGGCGCCCTATGCGGCGGTCGCGCCCATCGCGGGGCACCTCGCCTTCTATCCCAGCCGGGTGGACGCCATCGAGGAGCGCCCGGCCGGCTGAGGCGGGCCTAACCGGCCAAAGCCTGGGCGAATTCCCGCATGTCGGCCAGCCCCTCCAGCCCGTCTACCATCCGCTCGATCCGCGCCAGCTGCGCGGGCGGATAGGCCTCGCCGGCCAGGGCGCGGAACTTGGCCACCACGTCGTCGCGGCTCAGCGGATGCTCGGGGCTGCCGCGCCGATGCAGCAGGCGCGCCGAGACCCGCCGCCCGTCGCGCGTCGTCACGGTCATGGCGACGGCATGGCGGAAGGCCGGCCCCATCGCGTCGATCTCGGCATCGACACGCGCCGCGATGCGACCGATGAAATCGAGGATGGCCGGATCGGCAAGGCGATCCTCGCGGTACTGCGCGACGAAGGCCGCGCCGTCCAGCGCCATGACGGCAAGGCCGTAGAACAGGTTCATCTGGGCCGCCGTCACGCTCTGCGCCTTGTAGGGCCAGGCACAATGCGTATAGGTCATCGGCCCGATCCCGACATCGACGGCGGCGATGTCGTCCGCCGACAGGCCATGCTCGCGCATCAGCGCGGCCAGGGCATCGAGGGCGGCATGGATGCTCGTGACGGCGGCATGCGGCTTGAAGCCCACCGCCAGCGTCTCCCATTCGGTGCCGAGACCGCGGGTCAGCGCTTCCGGCTCGGGCTTGCCGCTGAAGCTGGACAGGAAGCCGCCATAGCCCGCCTCCAGCACATCGGCGATCCCGGTAAAGCCGTCGCGGGCGAGCAGCGCGGCATAGACGCCCGCCTGGGCGGCGCGGCCGGAATGCAGGCGCTTTGCCATCGCCCCTTCCTGGGCCGCCATCAGCCCCGCGGCCTGCGATCCGGCAATGCCCAGCGTGTGCTGGGTCGCATCGGCATCCAGGTCGAGGATGCGCGCCGCGGCGCCGGCCGACGCGAACACGCCGTTTGTACCCTGCGGATGAAAACCCCGGAAAAACAAGGCCTGGGTCGCGGCGGAACCGGCCCGCGCACCGACCTCATAGCCCGCGACCAGCGCGGTCATGAACCGCTTGCCGTCGATGCCGCCCTGCACCTCGGCCAGCGCCAGTGCAGCGGGGAAGGCGAGCGAGCCCGGATGGATGATCGCGGCACGATGGATGTCGTCCAGCTCGAAGGCATGCCCGGCCGTGCCGTTGACCAGGGCCGCAAGCGCCGCCGAGGTCCGGCCGCCGCGCCCGATCAAGGTCGCGACCGGCGCGGCCTCTTCCGCCTCGGCCATCGTCCGCACCTTGGCGGTCCAGGGCAGGGTCGCGCCGAAGGCGGCGCAGGCGACGGCGTCCAGGATGCAGAGCCGGATTCGGTCCACCACGGCTTGCGGAAGGCCGGCGAAGGACAGACCGGCCGCGAACCGCGCAAGGTCGCGCGTGGCGCCGGGGGCGAGACTTTCGGCAGAGGATGACATGCAGGCGTCCTATCCGGCGGCGAGTGTCGGACCGCGCAGCGCCACCCGGTTGCGCCCGCTCTTCTTCGCCTCGTAAAGCGCGTTGTCCGCCTCGGCGGTAATCGCCTCGATGGACATGTCGGCGTGGAGAAGGCACGCGCCGACGCTGATCGTGACAGGCAGTTCAGCCCGGTCCTCCAGTCGGATCGGCGTGCCGCCGACGGCTTGACGTACCTTCTCCGCGATCCGCCGCAGCATCTCGGGATCGCCCGCCTCGACCAGCATGATGAACTCGTCCCCGCCCCAGCGGCCGATGACGTCATAGGCGCGCAGCGAACCGCCCATGCGCCGGGCCACCTCGACCAGCACGGCATCGCCCGCCCGATGGCCATAGCGGTCGTTGATCTGCTTGAACAGGTCGAGGTCGATCATGATCAGGCCGAGGCCCGCTCCGCTGCGTCTGGCGCGATTCCGCTCCACCTCGACCGCATGCAGAAAACCGCGCCGGTTGTAGATGTCGGTCAGCAGATCGATATGGGCCAGCCGTTCCAGCTTCTCGGTGCGCTCGCGCACCACCGATTCCAGGTGCTGGGTGTGCTCGCGGACAGTGCCGGCCATCTCGCCGAAATCCCGGAACAGCCGGTCGATCTCGTCGGCCGGACGGTCGGGAACCGGCGGTGCGGCAACGCTGAAATCGCCCGCGCGCATCCGGGCCACCCAGCCTTCGAGCAGGGCCAGCCGGTCGAGCACGCTGCGCTTGAACAGCATTGCGGCCAGCACCGTCGCCAGCGCCAGGATGGCCGCCAGCAGCGCCGCGATCGGCCGGAACACGCCGCGGTCGATGATCCGGTCGACATCCATCAGCGTGACGTTGAACCAGCCGATGCGGTCCAGATAGCCGATTCCCGCCAGCACCTGCTGGCCGCCGATCCGCACGAACCGCGCTTCGACCGCCGTGCCGCCCGCAGCGACACGCTCCATCGTCGCCGCGACGGCCGCGCGGTCGACGGGGTCGTCCAGCAGCTTGAAGATCGTGTTCTTCGACTTGGTGTCCTTGGTCAGGCTGTGGAAGTCGATGAGCTTGGGATCGCGATGCGCCTGAATCGCGCCGTTGCGGTCCACGAAGATGCTTTCTACCCCCCGCTGGTCGACATCGACCACCTCGCGGATGAAGCTGGTCAGGTCGATGCCGGTGCCGACAACGCCCAGCGTCCGCCCCTCCGCCGTCACCTTGCAGTTGATCCAGACATTGGTGACGCGCAGGTTGTCGTCGTGATCGACATTGAGCTGGCAGCCGTCCGGCCCGGATCGGGTGGCGAAGTACCAGCCGTCCCGCGGATTGTCCTTGTCGATCCGGTAGCGGAACTGCTGTCCCGCATAGCTGTTGTCGCGATCGTTGAAATAGTAGTTGCCGGACCTGTCGATCACGAAGAAATAGCTGCCGCCCTTGAAGGCCTCGCGATAGTGCTCCAGTTCGGACAGTCCGCGTTCGCGGCTCTCCGGCCGTTCCTCCTCCTCCGCCCAGGCCCGCAGGGCCGGCGAGCGGGCCAGCGTCTGGGCCAGGGACGCCTCGCGCATCAAGGTCTCAAGGCCGCGATAGCGGTCGAACAGTACCTGCTTCTCGGCGAACAGCGTGCCGAGCTTGACGATGGTGCGATTGATGATCCAGTCGAAGGCGACATAAGCCGGGACCGAGACGGCGACGAAAATCGCCACCATCAGCAGCATGACCCGAACCCGCAGGCTGGTTCGGAACGATCCGATCAATCGGCGTGGCATTATGAACTGGCCGTCCACCGTTACATGCCGGCGAAGCGAGCGGCACGAGCCCGTTCATCCGGTTTACTGAAATCATTCTAAGCGAGGCCGCATGACGGCGCTATCCGCCATGACGCCGCAGCGTCCAGGCGGATTGCAGCCGAAAGGCGGCCATCCCCGCCAGCATCGCCAGGACGAAGGCGATCAGCCGGCCCGGTGCCAGCGCCAGACCCGCGACAGCCGGGCCAGGGCACAGACCGGCCAGCCCCCAGCCAATCCCGAAAATCGCGGAACCGGCAAGAAGCGGCAGGTCGATCCGACTTGCCGTCGGAAGCTGAAAGCCCTCTGCGAACAACGGCCCGGCCCGGCGCCGGACCAGCCGGAATCCCAGCAGCGCGGTCCCGGTCGCACCGGCCAGCACGAAGGCCAGGCTGGGGTCCCAGGAACCGGCGATGTCGAGGAAGTTCTGAACCTTGGCCGGGTTCACCATCTGCGAAACGGCAAGCCCCGCCCCGAACAGAAAGCCGGCGAGCAATGCGGCGACGATCCGGGCCATGTCACAGCCCCGCCGCATGACGGACCAGAAAAACCGTGAGCATCGCCGTGGCAAGGAAGGTCGCCGTCGCGGCAAGAGACCGCGGCGACAACCGGGCCAGACCGCAGACGCCATGGCCGCTGGTGCAGCCGCTGCCCAGCCGCGAGCCGTATCCGACCAGGAAGCCGGCGAGGATCGCGACCGTTCCGGACGCTTCCATTGCAAACGGCGGCGTCCCGCCGAGCCCGGCCACCGCCGCAGCACCGGCGGGAAGACCGAGGACAAAAGCCAGCCGCCAGCCGAATTCGCTGCGCGACGGGGCGAACAACCCGCCCAGAATGCCGCTGATACCGGCGATCCGTCCGTCCGCCAGCAGCAGCAGAACGGCTGCCAGCCCGATCATAATGCCACCGGCCAGGGCCGGCAGCGGCGTAAAGGCAGTCTCCATCTCCCCCTCCTCACGTCACGCTTGTCGAATGGCCGCGCCGCCGGCGCCCCCAAGCATCCGCAACGGCACGCCAGAGCCATTTCTCGGCCTCCACAACGGCCAGCAACGCAATGCCGGTCGCAACCGCCGCCAGCCCGTCCGGGACCGACACCGGCCGGGTGCCGAAGACCGATTGCATCGCCGGCAGATAGGTGAAGGCGAACTGGGCCGCCGTCACCGCGGCAACGCCGATCAGGACCGGGCGCGTACCCAGGACACCGCGCCATGTCAGCGCGGTGCCGTGAACGTATCGCGCACTGAACAAATAGAAGATCTCCATCGTCACGATCGCGTTGACGGTCAGGGTCTGCGCAGTCTCGACCGGCAGGGCCCGGCCGACCGCCCAGCCATAGGTTCCGAACGCCCCCGCCACCATCACGCCGGACACGAACAGGATGCGCCAGACCAGCCGTGGCGACAGGAGGCTTTGCCCCGGCGGCCGCGGCGGCCGGCGCATGGTACCGCTCTCCGTCGGCTCGAACGCCAGGGTGAGTCCGAGCGCGACGGCGGTCACCATGTTGATCCACAGAATCTGAACCGGCGTCACCGGCAGCGCGAGGCCGAACAGGATCGCCAGGATGATGGTCAGCGCCTCTCCGCCATTGGTCGGCAGGGTCCAGGCGATGACCTTGGTGACGTTGTCGTAGACCGTACGCCCTTCGCGAACGGCAGCCACAATCGAGGCGAAGTTGTCGTCCGCCAGGACCATATGGCTTGCCTCTTTCGCCGCCTCGGTCCCCTTGCGCCCCATCGCGACACCGACATCGGCGCGCTTCAGCGCCGGGGCGTCGTTCACGCCGTCGCCCGTCATTGCGACGACGGAGCCGTCCGCCTGAAAGGCTTCGATCAGCCGCAGCTTGTGCTCGGGTGTCGTCCGGGCAAAAACGGCAGCGCTGCGTGCGACGGATCGAAATGCATCCTCGTCCAGCGCATCCAGATCGGCGCCGGTCACAGCGTTGGGACGCTCGGCAAGGCCGATCTGCGCGGCGATGGCCGATGCCGTCGCGGCATGGTCGCCGGTAATCATCCGCACGGCGATTCCCGCCGCACGGCACTCCGCGATGGCGGCCACCGCCTCGCTGCGCGGCGGGTCGATCAGTCCGAGCAGACCCAGCAGCGTCAACCCCTCTCCGGCATCCGCCGGGACGAGCGTGTCGCGACCGGCCGGCAGGCGGCGCTTGGCGACTGCGATCACCCTCTGCCCTTCCGCCGCCAGCGCCTCGACCGCCGCCAGCCAGACGGCCGTATCGACGGGCACGGCGCCGGCCGCCGACGCGGCGTCCCCGCACATTGCCAGGATGCGTTCCGGCGCGCCCTTCGCATAGACCGCCGCCACTCCATCCTCCATCCGGTGCAGGGTCGCCATGAAGCGATGCCGGGCGTCGAAGGGAATTTCGTCCAGGCGTTCGAACCGCGCCCGGGCGGCCGAAATGTCGTGGCCGGCCTTGGCTGCCAGAACCAGCAACGCCCCTTCCATCGGATCGCCGGCCACCGACCAGTCATGCCCCGACTGTCGAAGCTGCGCGTCATTGCACAGCAGCGCCGCGAGCGCCAGTTCCTCCAGCACGCGGTCCGCCGCCGGGTCCAGGGGAACCTCGCCGGCGCGGAAGCCACCCGACGGACGGTATCCGATACCGTCGACCGCGATGGTCCGATCCGCGGTCACGACGCTGCACACCGTCATCTCGTTGCGCGTCAGCGTACCCGTCTTGTCCGAGCAGATGACGGAGACCGCCCCCAGCGTCTCGACCGCGGGCAGGCTGCGCAGAATGGCGTTCCGGCGCGCCATCCGCCGCATGCCCACCGCCAGGGCGATGGTCATCACGGCCGGCAATCCTTCCGGGATCGCAGCAACGGCCAGCCCCACCACGATCATGAAAGCATCGGCAAGCACGTAACCGTCGGCCAGGACCGCATAGGCCCACAGCAGGACGGAGACCGCCAGCACGGCCATCGTCACCTGCCGCGCGAAGGCGTCCATCTGCCGGACGAGCGGGGTCGGCGGCCGCTCCACCGTCCGCAACAATCCGCTGATACGCCCGAGTTCGGTTGCCGGTCCCGTCGCCACGGCGGCGCCGACGGCATGCCCGGCCGTGACGAGCGTCCCCGAAAAAGCCATCGAACGCCGGTCGGCAAGCGCGGCACTGTCCCGCACGGCGGCGGCGCCCTTCTCGACCGGCACCGATTCCCCGGTGAGGGCGGCCTCGTCGATCCGCAGGCTGTGCGTGCGGACGAGGCGCAGATCGGCCGGCACCCGGTCGCCGGCCTCCAGCGCCACAAGGTCGCCCCGGACCACGGCGGCCGCATCGATGGCGCTGCGAACGCCGTCGCGGATGACCGTGGCCTGCGGATCGATCATGGCATGGATCGCATCCAGGGCGCATTCCGCACGCCCCTCCTGCACGAACCCGATCAAGGCATTGATCGCGACGACACCGAAGATAACGAGCGCATCCGCCACATGCCCGATGCCCGCGGCAAGCACGCCCGCCGCGAGCAGGACATAGATCAGCAGGTTCCGGAACTGCGCCAGAAAGCGGACCAGGGCACTCCGCCGGGGCGCAGCCGGCAGCCGGTTCGGTCCACAGGCCGACAGACGCCGCGCCGCCTCGACCTCGGCAAGCCCCTGGAGCCCGGTCCGCAAGGCCGTCAGCGCAGCCTCGACGCTCAAGCCATGCCAGGCGGGCTCCGTCGCCGCGGGAATATCGCTATGTGCCGGCGTGGGTCGGCTCCTCTTCGGAAAGCATCGATCCGGCCGATTCCGGAACGCCTCCGCAACCAACCTTCAAGTAGGCGATGCCCCGCGCATCCGCCATCCGGCAAGACGCCGCAAGCTGCGATCAATCCACCTTTGCGCATTTCAGCACGTCGTCTTCGATGGCCTCGACCATCACGCCGGTCGCATCCTTCGGATGCAGCAGCCACCGTCCGCCCATCCCGGCGCCGAGCGCGGGACGCGTTGCCACCCGCAGGCCTTTTCCCGTCAGCGCGGCGGCGCTGGCCGCGGCATCGTCGACCTGCATGCAGACGAGGTAGAAGCCCTCGCCGGCCTTGGCCAGACGCTGGGCCAGCGGGTGATCGGCATCGGACTTGTCGATCAACTCCATGAACTCGACCGCGATCTCGTCGGTCGAGCCGCCCGCCGATAGAAACACGCTGCGCACGCCTTCGCCGGCAAAGGTCAGGTCGTTGACCTGCACGAAGCCAAACGTCTCGCGCCAATGCGCCGCCGCGGCATCGGCATCGTGCACCAACAGGCAGATATGGCTGATCTTGCGCACCATCCGGCTCATGCGGTTCCTCCCGAGCATTTTGCCTATCCGGTCCGAAGCCCGCGCGCTTGTCCAGCCCCGAAGCCCGGCCTTTTGCGCCATCCGGTTGCATCGAACTGCGAGTCCGGATCAAATGCGAGCCGGAACGGGGGCTCGGTCAAGCCCTGCGGCCGCGCCTGCGCGGTAACGCTCAACAGGATCGTGAAAAGGGAGGTAAACCAGCCATGCTTCGCAATACCGTCGGACGACCGCTCGCCGGTCTGCTCGCGCTGTCGGCCGTCGCCGCAGCGCCGGTGGCCGCCCAGGCAGAGGAATTCATCAACATTCTCACCGGCGGCACCAGCGGCGTCTACTATCCGCTCGGCGTCGCGCTGTCCAAGATCTACGGCGAAGGCATCAAGGATGCCCGCGCGCAAGTCCAGTCGACCAAGGCCTCGGTGGAGAACCTCAACCTGCTGCAGCAGGGCCGCGGCGAAATCGCCTTCGCGCTGGGCGATGCGGTGAAGCTGGGCTGGGAAGGCAACACCGAAGCCGGCTTCCCCGCGAAGCTGGACAAGCTGCGTGCGGTGGCCGCGATCTATCCCAACTACGTCCAGATCGTCACCACCAAGGCCGCAGGCGTGAAAACGCTGGCCGACCTGAAGGGCAAGAGCCTGTCCGTGGGCGCGCCGAAATCGGGGACCGAGCTCAACGCCCGCGCGATCCTGGGTGCCGGCGGCCTCAGCTATTCGGACCTCAGCCGCACGGAATACCTCCCCTTCGGCGAATCGGTCGAACTGATGAAGAACCGCCAGATCGACGGCACCTTGCAGTCCGCCGGGCTCGGTGTGGCCTCGATCCGCGACCTCGCCACCTCAGTGCCGATCCAGGTCGTCGCGGTCCCGGCGGCCATCGTCGCCAAGATCGGCGCGCCTTACATTTCCGCGACCATTCCGGCCGGAACTTATGAAGGACAGACCGAAGCGGTGGAGACGGCCGCCATCGGCAACATCCTCGTCACCCATTCCGGCGTCAGCGACGCGACGGTCTACCAGATGACCAAGCTGCTGTTCGAGCACCTCGACGGAATGGTCGCGGCCCATGCGGCAGCCAAGGATATCAAGCTGGAGAACGCGACCAAGGGTCTGCCGATCCCGCTGCATCCGGGCGCTGCGAAGTACTACAAGGAAAAGGGCATCAACTGACGCCACGGCATGGGCCGGCGGGGACCGATGACCCGGCCGGCCCATACCCGTCGAGGGCAAGCCATGTCCGCACCCGTCACCGAGACGCATCACGCGCCTGCTGACTCCGCCGATCTCGCCATCCACGATCCACTGGCAGAGAGTTTCGGCCATGATCGCGAGGGGCGGCTGCTGTTCTGGATCGCCGTCGCCTTCTCCGCCTTCCAGATCGCCACGGCTCTGAATCTGCTTGTCCTGCCCAGCCAAGTCGTGCGCGGCATGCATGTCGGCTTCCTGGTCCTGCTGGCCTTTCCGCTGATTGCAATCGCCCGCCGCGATCCGCGCGCGTTCAAGGCCGCGGCCTGGGCCATCGGCCTCATCGGCATGGCTATCGGCGTCTATCAATGGGTGTTCTATAAGGACTTGATCTTGCGGTCGGGCTATCCGACCGACCTCGATCTTGCCGTCGGAATCGCGTTGATCGCCATCGTGCTGATCGCCACATTCCGCACGATGGGTCCCGCGCTGACCATCATCGCCGCGAGCTTCCTGGCTTATGCCTTTTTCGGGCAGCACCTGCCGCCGCCGCTCAATCACCGCGGCTACGCCTTCGAGCAGGTGATCGACCAGATGGCCTTCGGCACCGAAGGCATCTACGGCGTCCCGACCTATGTGTCCTCGACCTACATCTTCCTGTTCATCCTGTTCGGCGCCTTTCTGGAGCGCGCCGGGATGATCCAGCTGTTCACCGACGTTTCGCTCGGCCTTGTCGGCCATGCGCGCGGCGGTCCGGCCAAGG
This sequence comes from Alphaproteobacteria bacterium, assembly GCA_050250795.1. GTDB lineage: Bacteria > Pseudomonadota > Alphaproteobacteria > UBA8366 > UBA8366 > JBFWNZ01. The sequence continues at coordinate 23,434 of JBFWNZ010000008.1, forward strand.
TCGCCGTGTTCTCCTCGGCCATGATGGGGACAATCTCGGGGTCGGGCGTGGCCAACGTCGTCACCACCGGCCAGTTCACCATCCCGCTGATGAAGCGCTTCGGCTATCGCCCGGCGTTCGCCGGCGGCGTCGAGGCGACGGCCTCGATGGGCGGCCAGATCATGCCGCCGGTGATGGGTGCCGTCGCCTTCATCATGGCCGAGACCCTGGGCATCTCCTATGCCGAGGTGGTCAAAGCCGCCATCGTTCCGGCAATCCTGTATTTCGGCTCCGCCTTCTGGATGGTGCATCTGGAAGCCGGACGGCTGGGCCTGCTCGGCCTGTCGCGCGAGGAATGCCCGTCGGCCGCCAAGGCGCTGCGCGAACGCTGGCCGCTGATTCTGCCGCTGGCGGTCCTGGTCTATCTGCTGTTCTTCGGCTACACGCCGCTGTTCGCGGGGTCCATCGGACTGGCGCTGACAGTCATGCTGATCCTGGGCGGTGCAATCGCCTCGGGCCTGCCCTCGACGACGATCCGCGTCATCTTCTGGATCGGCCTCGGTCTCCTTGCCGGCGCCTTCTTCGAGTTCGGGCTGTTCGTCATCCTCGGCACGATCCTGGCGCTGGTGCTGTGGAACGCGTTCAGCAAGGGCGGCCGCCACACGCTGGCGCTCGTCCGCGACAGCCTTGCCGACGGCGCCAAGACGGCGCTGCCCGTCGGTCTCGCCTGCGCGACGGTGGGCATCATCATCGGCACCATGACGCTGACCGGCGCCGCCACCAGCTTCGGCCAGTTCATCGTCTCCATCGGCAAGGACAGCCTGTTCCTGTCGCTGCTGCTGACCATGATCACCTGCCTGATCCTGGGCATGGGTATCCCGACCATCCCGAACTACATCATCACCTCGTCCCTGGTCGGCCCGGCCTTGCTGGAACTGGGCATCCCGCTTCTGGTCAGCCACATGTTCGTCTTCTATTTCGGCATCCTGGCGGACCTGACCCCGCCGGTGGCGCTGGCCGCCTTCGCCGCTGCGCCCATCGCCAAGGAATCGGGCATGCGCATCGGCCTCCAGGCGGTCCGGATCGCGATGGCAGGCTTCGTGGTGCCGTTCATGGCCGTCTACGCCCCCGCCCTGATGCTGCAGGATGGCGGCCCCCTGGCCCAGGAGATCGGCTATCCCGCGGCGGTCGCCTATATCGTGTTCAAGGCAGTGGTCGCCATCGGGCTGTGGGGTGCGGCCGCCATCGGTTTCCTCAGCCGCCCGATGGCTCTCTGCGAACGCGCTCTTGCCGCCGCGGCCGCGTTCAGCCTCGTGCTGGCCTTGCCGGTCACGGATGAAATCGGCTTCGCCCTCGCCGCGACCGTCCTCGCCCTGCATTGGTGGCGCGGAAGACGGGCCCAGCCGGCGTGAATCTCTGCCTTATCGCAGGCGCCAAGACGACGATCCTGGCCGCGTCCGCCTTCACGCTTTCCTGGACGCATTCTGTCGAAAAGACGGGCTGGGAGGAGGACTGGCGGCTGACCCCTGCGGGCATGGTCGCCGTCGAGGCCCGCATCCAGGGCAGCGGCGCGGGCATGGAACCGCCGCCGGATGCCGTGCTGCGCGACGGCTGGTGGCGCTATCGCCCGTCGCTGCCGCCGCAGCCGCGACTGCTGCTGGCACGCTCCGGCGCCGCGGGGTCCTGGCGTCTGTGCACCGATGCCGAGTGCCTGTCCCTGGACGGCAAAAACACGGATCGCGGCCCGGTCGAAATCCAGCCCTGCGAGTGAATGCCGACATCTCCTGTCCTTAGGCACCGAAGAGTCTCGCACTGACCGGCTGAATTTGCCAATATGCAGGGCAGACGTTCCATGCTGCGCCGGCCATGCAGACAGGCCAGAAGACGAACAACGTCCGGCACCCGCAGCATTACGCGTCAGATCGGTGCTATCCGCCGGCCCTTTAGGCTGCGCGGAGGCGTAACAATGCGGCGTGGCCCGAGGTCACCGACCGGGAATGCGCCCCACGAAGGAGAGGCTCAAGCATGACCTACCGTATCACAGGTGCATTGGCGGCAACGGCCTGTGCCGTCAGTCTCCTGGCCGGCGCACCGGCCATGGCCCAGAACAAGGTCGAGGCGAAGATTAGCTCGACAGCGGGTCCCGACACGATCAACACCGCCGAAATGAACATGATGGCCAAGCTGGTCGACCTGTACACAAAGGGGTCGGTCGAAGGGAAGGTCTTCACCCTTGCCCAGCTCGGCAAGGAGCGCGCCCAGCTCGAAGGTCTGGTGCTCGGCACGCACGACATCTTCGTGCACATCTCCGCCATCACCGGCAAGTTCCCCGGCGTCCGCTTCTGGGATCTGCCCTTCCTGTTCACCGACACCGACCAGGTCTATCGACTGATCAACAGCGAGATCGTCAAGGACTGGGAAGACCATATGGCGAAGGAGAACATCGTCTATCTGGGCACCTGGGGTTACGGCTATCGCGAGTTCTCGATCCGCAACAAGCCCTATGTGACGCCGGCTGACGTGGTCGGGCAGAAGCACCGCATCCCGGGCGGCAAGTCGAAGCAGATGGTGTTCGAGGCACTGGGCGCGAACGTTTCCACGGTCGCCTTCGCGGAACTCTATCAGGCGCTCTCGCAGGGCGTGGTCGACAGCCAGGACAATCCGATCGACCAGATCTACTCGATGAAGTTCCACGAGGTCACCGACTACATCTCGATGATCCACTACATGTACAACCCGCTGATCGCGATTGCCGGCAAGCCCTTCTGGGACAAGCTGTCGCCGGATCAGCAGGCGGCGTTCAAGCGCGCCGGCCGGGACATCGAGGGCTGGTCGCTCAACCTCGCCAACTGGCGCGCCGCCGAAGCGGTCGGCAAGATCCAGGCCGACAAGCCCAGCATCAAGGTCAACTACCTCGACCCGAAGACGCTGCCGCAGTGGCGCGAGAAGGCCAAGTCCGTGTACGCGGCCTTCGAGGAAGAGACCAGCAAGGAGTACCTGGCCGCGATCCGCGCGACGGCGGATGGCAGCGGCTACTACAAGGCCGGCATCCTGAAGTAGGCCGGTCTGCGCCGGGTTTCCCGGTTTGCAACCTTACGCAGCCCCGGCGGACCTCCGCCGGGGCTGTTGTTTTGTCAGTCGCCGTCCAGGCCCCGCCGCGCCAGGACGCGCTTGCGAGCGGCGCCGCTCTCCCGATCGGTGACGTAAAGCAGGCCGGCGATCCGGCGCAGCATGTTCGCCTCATAGGGATGCAGCGTGCCGTCGGCATAGGCCACATCCCACAGCATCTCGATCATCGCCACCCGCTCGGCATGCTCGAAATGGTCGCGCAAGACGCGCGACAGGCCGTACAGCTCCACCGACTCGGTCGCGGCCGCTTCCGCCGCTGCGATCAGCGCCGCCGTCTCGGCCTCCGTGAGGTCGAACCGCACGCGCAGCAGATCGGCGATCCGGTTGCGCTCGGCCTCGTCCAGCCGGCCATCCAGCAGCGCCACGTCCACCAGCAGGCCCGCCGCCGCCCGGCGCAGCGCGGCGGTGCCGTGCCGTCCCGCCGGAACGGCGGCATCGGCCTCGCTGTCGAACAGCAGTCGCGCAATCGCTTTCAGCATGGGCGCGGGCCCTATCATGGCCGCAGCGCGGGATGCAACCCCGGCGACACCGTCCGCCCCGAATCGGGCCGCCCCGGGTCAGGATTGCGGGGCGTAGGCGATTCCCGCCGGCAGGTTCAACATGCGCGCGGTCTCACGGCCGCCTTCGCCATCCGAAAAGCGCGACCATGCGAGTTCGTGGAAATAGAACTTGGTGGTGTTCACGGTGACCTGGAGCAGTACCAGCACGCCGGCGGCAAAGGGCTGCCCGATCCAGAAATAGTCGATGAACACATTGGCGAAGGAAACCAGCGGCCGATAGCTGAGGGTCTTCCACAAGGCCACGGTGGCCGGATCGACCACCGGCGGCGCATCGAGTGCCTTGCCGCTCACGACGAGTTCGCGCTGCTGCCGGTACGCCTCCTCGGTGAGGACGCCGTCGCGGCGCAGACCGTCCAGAATCGCCAGCCGGCGGGCGGCCACCGCATCGGGCGATTCGGGCTGGAACGGGCTCGGCACGGTCTCCCCGGTTGCGATCCGCCGCTTGATGCCGCGCTCCAGGATTTCCCCGTATTGCGTCCCCCATCCGGTCAGTTGCGCCATATAGGCCAGACGCCGCTCGTCGCGTTCGACGCGGGTCGGATGCCAGGGGCTCTCCGTCCAGGACAGCACGCGCCCGGGCGCCGCCAGCCCCTGGGTCTCCGGGTTGAACGAGACGCGCAAATCCACGATGTCCCGCCGGTCGGCAATCCGGAAGGCCACCGTGACCCAGTCCTCCGGCATTGCGCTGCCGGCGCCGCCCAACTCGCCCATCGCCTTCGCAAAAGCGGAGGGCACGGCTCCGCCCGCCGCGGCGCGGGCATGCCCGACCACCATGCAATGCGCGTCGTAGCCGCTGCGGTAGCGATTCACCACCAGCGGCAGGTCTTGCCGGTCGCAATCCGTCGGGACCCCCCAGCCGCTGCGGACCGGCAGGGTATTCGTCGTGACCTCCAGCAACGCCGAGACCCGGCCGTCCTTTTCCTGCGCCAGGATGGCCGTCTGCATCGTGCCATAGGCGCCGAGATTGCCCGAACCCGCCGGCAGGGGGTTGTGCGTATGCGCCAGAACGCGCCATCGCCCCGCGGGCAGCGGCACCTGCTTCTCGGCAAAGACCAGGACGCCCTCCTGGGCGCTGCCGGTCAGTTCCTCCACGGCCTCCGCCGCTCCGGCGGAA
>JBFWNZ010000009.1:0-25370 GCA_050250795.1 Alphaproteobacteria bacterium
TGTGGCCGCGAGAACGAATCCTGCCCCAGCGGCAGTCGCCCCAGCCTCGGTACCCCGGGTTATTCCCCCAGACCGTCCGGATCACGCGGGCCGGTCCAAGGCGCCCGGTGACGCATGCCGCCGCTCCAAGACGGAGCCGCGCCGGCCTGGGCGATTCGTAAAGGTTTCTTATTCCATGCAGTTTTCCGATCTGGGCCTGTCCGGCCCGATCCTCAAGGCCGTGGCCGCCGAGGGCTACGAGACGCCGACCCCGATTCAGCAGCAGGCGATCCCGCAGGTGCTGGAAGGGCGCGATCTCCTCGGCATCGCAGCCACCGGCACCGGCAAGACGGCCGCGTTCGCGCTGCCGATCCTGCACCGCCTGAATGCCAACAACCGCCGGCCCAGCCGCAAGCAGTGCCGCGCGCTCATCCTCAGCCCAACCCGCGAACTGACGGCCCAGATCGCCGACAGCTTCCGCGCCTATGGCCGCGAACTGCCGCTGCGCGTGGCCGTGATCGTGGGCGGCGTCGGCTTCGGGCCGCAGGTCGCGGCGCTCGCCAAGGGCGTCGACATCCTGGTCGCGACGCCGGGCCGCCTGCTCGACCACATCCAGCAGGGCAATGCCCGGCTGGACGCGACGGAAATCCTGGTCCTGGACGAAGCCGACCACATGCTCGACATGGGCTTCATCCCCTCGGTGCGAAAGCTGGTGCGCGACACGCCCGAGACGCGCCAGACGCTGCTGTTCTCCGCGACGATGCCCAAGGAGATTCGGTCGCTGGCGGACGACTTCCTGCGCGACCCGGCCACCGTCTCGGTCACGCCGCCGGCCACCCCGGCCGAGCGGATCGAGCAGCAGGTCGTGTTCGTCGAGCCGACCCGCAAGACCGCGCTGCTGGCCAATCTCATCACCGAGGGGGCCTATGGCCGCATCCTGGTCTTCACCCGCACCAAGCACCGCGCCGACCGCGTGGTGAAGGGGCTGGCCCAGTCGAATATCCCGGCCGCCGCGATCCACGGCAACAAGAGCCAAAATCAGCGCGAGCGGGCGCTGGGCGGCTTCCGGACGGGCGATACGCCGATCCTGGTCGCCACGGATATCGCCGCACGCGGCATCGACGTCGATGGCGTCGATCTGGTCGTGAACTACGATCTGCCGAACATTCCCGAGACCTATGTCCACCGCATCGGCCGCACGGCCCGCGCCGGCGCCTCCGGGCTTGCGGTGTCGTTCTGCGATGGCGAGGAACGGGCATTCCTGCGCGGGATCGAGAAGCTGATCGGCCGGCGCATCGCGGTGCGGCCGGGCACGCCGGAGCCTGCGGAACTTGCCGTCGAGCCCCGCTCCGAGCGCGACCGCCGGCCGCCGCGGAACCAGCCGCGCAAGCAGGGTCGCGGAAACGCCCCCAAGGGAAAGACGCACGGAAAGCCCGCCGGCCAGCAGCAGCAACAGCCGCGTCCGGCGCAACAGCATCGCGACCGGAAACCGGATAGCCAGAAGCCGGCTTCCGGCCCTCGCGAGGCCGCGCGCCCGCACCGTCAGGACCCCGGCGGACGGAACAACGCCCTTCCCGAGATGCCGTTCATGCGGGTACGGCCGCCGCGGCCCGACCATGAGGCGCCGCAACAGAACTCCCGGCGCAAGAAAAGCCGGCCGCAGCCGGCGGCCGAGGCCTGATCCGAACCGGCTGTTTCAGCCGCCGTCCAGACCGATGAGCGCGCCGCGGATGACCTCCGCGGCGCCGTTCCATACGGCCAGCTTCCAGTCCTCGGCATCGGGATAGAACATCCCGCTGGCCGCGGACTGCCCCTCTGCAGGCCGGCCAAGCATCGAATGGACGACCGCACGGACCGAATAGGTTCCGAAGGCCAGTACCGCGACCGTCGTCTCCGCCTCCGACAGTGCCGAGACGATTCCGCGCGCCAATGGCCCTGGCATCGCCACGGTACTGGAACCGTCGGCAAGCGGCCGCGCGGAGAACAGCCGACGTGCCCGCGCTTCGCCGGGACTGCCTGCCGGATGTCCGACGACCAGGTCGCATTGCCCGTAAGCACCCATGCCGGTCGTCACATCCAGAACCGCGACCCGTTCGGCCTGGCCCATTTCCGTCTCAACCAGACGCCCGAAGCCGGCGCCGGGCACGCCCGAAGCCGCGGCTTCTGCCGGAGAGGACGGGACCGCGGCATGCTGGCCGCGCTGATAATCCGCATAGCGGTTTTCCGCCGCAGCCAGCACAGAATCCGTCCACCGCGGCCCCTGTCCCGTTTCTTCGTCGGAAACCTGCGCGGTATCCGGCGCAAGAACGCGGACCGGATCGTCCGCCTGCAGGAGAATCATCGCGACGCCGCGCGGAATGGAACGACGCAATCGTTCGCGCAGCGATGCAACCGCGATTGCCGTGGCGCACAGGGCATCTTCCTGTTTGCTGCCCGGCGTCAGAACGAGCAGCCGCCGCGCCTCGGGCGAGCCGAGTCGGGCCGCCAGAACATCCGCGACACCGCCACCCGCTGCCGGCATCCTATGCGTGGCGACCGCAAGACCGATCGCACCGGCCGCACGCAGGAACTGGGCCCGCGCCGCCGCGGGGTCCCGCGCAAAATATCCCGCGATCGCCATCGCCCTCACCGTCCGCTTTCAATGCCTTACTACCGCCCGCGGCGGCACGTCGCAAATCCGAAACCCGGCCCTTCCTTGCCGCCGCCTCGCGCGCGGTCGATAATTACCGGATGCGCCATGCCCTCGCGATCTTCGCCATTCTTCTCGCGCTGTCCGCCGGTCCGGCCGGGCATGCTGCGGAAACGCGCCTGGACGACCTGTTCCGCCGGCTTGCACAGACGCATGATCCTGCCGAGGGCGACCGGATCGCCAGGGCAATCTGGGACGTCTGGAACCGCGCGCCGGACGAGGTGACCGGCGACCTTATGGATCGCGGGCAGAGCGCGCTCTACGACCTCGATACCGATACGGCCCTGGCCGCTTTCAACGCCGTCGTCGAACGCGAGCCCCACTACGCCGAGGGGTGGAACAAGCGCGCCACCGTCTATTACGTCATCGGCAACTTCGACGCCTCGATCGCCGATATCGCCCGCGTTCTCCAGATCGAGCCGCGCCATTTCGGCGCCCTTGCGGGCCTGGGCATGGCCTATGACGCCCTGAACGACCGTCGCATGGCGCTGCGCGCCTATCGTGCGGCGCTGCAGATCAATCCCTATCTGGACGATGTGCGCGAACGGGCCGACACGCTGGAACGCGAGATCCTGGCCGGCCAGATATAACCGCGCCCCCTTTACTGGACGCGCGCGATCCGCAGCACATTGGTCGCGCCGGGCGTCCCGAACGGCACGCCGGCCGTGACGACGATGCGGTCGCCGGATTTCGCAAAACCGTCCGCCACCGCGTGACCGCTGGCCGTCGTGATCATGTCGGCGAAGCTGCGCGCATCATGCGTGTTTATGCTGTGCACACCCCAGACCACCGCGAGCCGGCGCGCCGTCGGCAGGCTCGGCGTCAGGCCCAGGATCGGCACCTCGGGCCGCTCGCGCGATGCCCGCACGGTGGTCGATCCCGAGGTCGTGTAGGTCACGATCGCAGCCGCGGAAAGGGTGCGCGCGACCTGGCGGGCAGCCGCGCTGATCGCGTCGGCCGCCGTCGGCTCCGGCTCCGGATGGCCCGCGTCGATGATCGTGCGATGGCGGGGGTCGCTCTCCACCCGCTCGATGATCCGGTTCATCATCTCGACCGATTCCACCGGATACTTGCCGACCGCCGTCTCCGCCGACAGCATCACCGCATCGGCGCCGTCATACACGGCATTGGCGACGTCCGACGCTTCGGCCCGGGTCGGCACCGGCCGGTCGACCATCGAATCCAGCATCTGCGTCGCCACCACGCAGGGCTTCCCCGCCTGCCGGCAGGTATCCAGGATGCGCTTCTGCACCACGGGCACATCTTCCGGGGGCAGTTCGACGCCCAGATCGCCGCGCGCCACCATCACGGCGTCGCTCAGTTCCACGATTTCCTGCAGCCGCTGGATCGCCGCCGGCTTCTCCAGTTTCGCCATCAGGGCCGCCCGCCCCTGGATGATGCGGCGCGCCTCCGCCAGATCGTCCGGACGCTGCACGAAGGACATGCCGCAATAGTCGACGCCGTTGTCGAGACCGAACTGAAGATCGGTGCGGTCCTTCTCGGTCAGGGCTGAAATAGGCAGGATGAGCCCCGGTACGTTCACGCCCTTACGGTCCGAGACCGCGCCGCCGATCACCACTTCGGTCGTCGCGGCCTTGCGGTTGCTCTCCAGCACCCGTAACCGCACCCGGCCGTCATCGACCAGCAGTTCCGCGCCCGGTTCCAGCACCGCGAAGATCTCGGGATGCGGCATCGTCACATGCGTGGCGTCGCCCGGCGTCTCCTCAAGTTCCAGACGGAAGGTCGCACCGGCCGGCAGGTTGACCGGGCCGTTCGCGAAACTGCCGATGCGCAGCTTGGGCCCCTGCACATCCATCAGGATCGCGATCGGCCGCTTCACACGGCGCTCGATATGCCGGATCGCCTCGATGTTGCGCCGATGATCGGCGTGGGCGCCGTGGCTGAAATTGAGCCGGAACATATCGACGCCGGCATGGAACAGCGCCTCGATCATCTTTGCGTCCGAGGTCGCCGGACCCAGCGTGGCGACGATCTTTGTCAGGTGCTTGCGACGCATGACGTCCCTTCGTTCGATCTGCCGTCCAACCCTTCCACGAAACAGCCCGATATGGAAACCGGTGCTGCATCAGTAAAGCGCGGTTCGGTGGCGGAATTATGGTTGTCCGACCGGATCGATCCGATCGTGGCGCTCTTCCTCCTGCCGGTAATGCGACAAGACCCAGTCGAGATGTCCCTGCATCGCCGCTCCCGCCGCCTCGGGATCGCGCCGCCGGATCGCCTCGTACGCCGCGCGGTGCTGCGCCTGCACCATCGCATCGTCTGCCGGCGTCCCGAACAGTTCGTAGCGATGATATTCCTGCATCGCCGTCAGGATGTCGCGAATCACCGAGAGAATTCGGACATAGACGGCGCTGCCGGAGGCATGGGCCACGGCATGGTGGAACTCCACATCGGCCGCGACCTGGGTTGCCCGGTCGCTGCCGCCCCGCTCCATCTTCTCGACCGTCGCCGCGATCTCGCCGAGCTGCTCCGGCGTGGCGTTCCGTGCCGCCCTGCGCGCGGCCCAGACTTCCAGGATGGATCGCATCTCCGCCAAGTCGCGCAGATTCGTGCGGTCGAGACGCACCAGCTCGGCAAGCGCCGGATCGGGATCTCCGGCCGGCGACACGACCCGCGTGCCGCCGCCCTGCACGGCGCTGAGGAACCCCTGTGCCTGCAGCCGTTGCAGCGCGGCGCGCACCGAAACGCGGCTGACATTCATCTGCTCGGCGAGCATGCGTTCGCCCGGCAGCTTCTCGCCCGGCGCCAGCTGACCCGATGAAATGCGGCGCAGCACTTCCGCCGCGACACGGTCGGACACGCGCCGCCGGTCGGCCCCCTCCTCCTGGGAACTCATGGGCAGGAACGAAGCTGTTGCATGACGGGTCCGGCAAGGCTGGCAAGTGGTATGACCAGCGCAGCATAGCGCCGACCGGCTTCGCCGGCCATGCGGCTCACGCCGGGGCGACGGGATCGGACAGAATCAACGGCTCCTCCCGACGCACGGTCTCGGCACCGGCCGTCTCGACGACCCAGACGGCAAAGCTTGCGGGGTGGCGCTGCGGGCGAACCGGCGCAACCGGCTTCAGTGCATCGAACAGCGGATCGTCGGGTCCGATCTCCGCCTGCGCCGCGGCCATGGCGGCTGCGCTCACCACCATGTCGACATCGAGGTCGCGCGTCTGGTGTTCCAGCAGATGGGCGACATTCACGGTATCGCCGATCACCGTGTATTCGAACCGCCCCTCGCCGCCGATATCCCCCGCGACCACAGGGCCGTGGTGAACGCCGACGCCGATCCGCAGCGGCGCCAGCCCGTCCGCGACACGCGCCGCGTTCCAGTCGGCCGCCGCGGCCAGCATGGCCCGGCCGCAGGCGATGGCATCGGCAGCGTCGCGGTCGCCGGGTCGCGGCACGCCGAAGGTCGCCATCAACGCATCGCCGATAAATTTGTCGATGGTGCCGCCATGGGCGAAAGCGACCTCGGTCATGCGACGGTGAAAGCCGCGCACCACGGCCATCGTGTCTGCCGCCGACTGGTGCGACGCCATCTCGGTATAGCCGCGGATATCGACGAACAGGACTGCCGCGTTCAAGGCACGGTCCTCGGCGAGCGGGGCGTCGGTCGCCGCCAGTTCGGCGACAAGATTCGGCGAGAAATAGCGCGACAGGTTCGCGCGCTCGCGCGCCGCGTTCGCCTGCCGCATCGCCAGACGCCGCATGCGCCAGACGACCGAGGCCATGAGGACCGCCACGGCGAGCAGAAGAAGGATATCCCGAAACGGGGGCACCACGTCGACGAACCGCGGATCGAGCGTGATTGCGTAGCGTTGCTGGGCGGAGAGCAAAAACCAGTCGGGCACATCGCGCCACGTCATGCTGCCCGGCATCTGCACGATCAGCGCCACAGCCGCGATCCAGGCCATGCCGGCGGCAATGCCGGTCCAGATCATCTGCATCGGCCGGTAACACAGCATGGCCGCCGCCAGCAGCAGGTAGAAATAGGGAAAATGGCCGAGCCGCAACACGTATTGCGGCGGCCAGGGGGGCGTGTCCCACGGATTCGGCAGCGCGACGGCCGTGGCGATGAGCAGCACATCGATAGTGATGAACAGATACGAGGGCCAGTCCCGATGCGGCGCGCGCTCTGCGATGCCGTGATGCAGCAGGCCGGAGAGCAGCAGCAGCAACAGGATGCCGATATAGAACAGCACGCCGGGCCAGGCGAGCGTCACGCCCAGCCAGAGCCCGATGGCGATGATGACTGCGGTCCGCAGGCGGGTCATCTGGCCGAGCCCGGCCACCGTCTCGGCGGCGAACTCCGCGTTCAGCCGCGAGCCTTCCGCATCCAGGAACGCCATGGCTATTGTCCGCGCCGCGCCAGCGCGATCCCGGCCATCACGATCGCGCCGCCCGCGATCTGCCATGCGCTGAGCGCCTCGCCCAGGATCAAGGCCGCCAGCGCTGCCGCCGCGACCGTCTCCAGCAGCAGGCCGACGGTCGCGAACGCGACCGGCATATGCGCCAGCGCATAGGCGATCAGCCCTTGGCCTGCGGCATGGCTGACCAGCGCGAGCCCCAGCAGCATGCCCCATCCGAATGCGGTTTGACTGATCATCGCGTCACCCGTCGCCATTGCCACGGGGAATAGAACGGCGGCAGTGCCGATCGAGGTCCATGTCATGATCGTTGCGGTGTCGAATTCTGCGCGCAACCGTTCGAGGGCGAGCATATAGGCCGTCAGGAACAGTGCGGTGATAAGGCCGTAGACGTCGCCCGCGAGGTTCTCCGGGGCGAAGCGCAACGTCCCGCTGACCAGGCAGGCCGACCCCAGGATGGCCAGCCCCATGCCCGCCAGGAACACCGGCCTTGCCCGCCGTCCGAAGAACAGCCAGCCGGCCACCGTGACATGGATCGCCGCGGTGTTGGCGAGCAGCGTGGCGTTGGCGACGCTGGTGTGATGGATCGCGAGATGCCAGAAGGCAAGGTCGCCGCCGAAGAAGGCGCCGGCCAGCAGCAGGCGTGCATGATCGGCGATGCCACGGGGCCGCCGTCCCGCCCCGGGCCGGGCTGCCTGCAGCCGCATCCAGACGAACAGGACGGGCACCGCCAGCAGCGGCCGGAAGAATGCGCTGGGCAGCGGCGCCAGATCGGACAGGCGGACGAAGATGGTCGATGCGCCGACCGCGACGGCGCCGACCACCAGCGCTCCAAGAGCGAGGCGTTCGGGGGAAATGGCAGGGGAGGTCCCGTTCCGCGGCAGCATCCGCGGACTATAGCGCGGCGCCGGCTGCCGCATAGGACCCACGCATTGCCCCGTTCCGGCACGATGCCTAAGGTGACGCGAATGGACGACCGGCACGCCGATACCACCCTGCTCGCGCCCGACGACCCGCCCCCGGTGCGGATCACGAATGGGGACGGCTCAGGAACCGCGTTGCTGGTCGCCGATCATGCGGGAATAGCGATCCCGGCCCGGCTCGGACGCCTCGGACTCGACCGCACCGATCTGGCCCGGCATATCGCCTGCGATATCGGCATCGCCGATGTGGGCGCGCACCTCGCCGCGGCGCTCGGCCTGCCGCTGGTCGAGAGCCGCTATTCGCGGCTGGTGATCGACTGCAACCGCCCGCCCGACGATCACACGTCCATCCGCGAGATCGCCGATGGCACGGTGGTGCCGGGCAACCGCAATCTGCCCGATCTCGAACGCGCAGAACGGCGCCGCCTGCTGTTCGATCCGTACCATGCCGCCATCGCGGCGCAGTTACAGGCCATACAGGACAAGGGCCGCCGGCCCACTCTCGTCTCGCTGCACAGCTTCACGCCGGTCATGCGCTGCACGGAACGCCCCTGGCATATCGGTGTGCTGTCGGGAACCGATCGGCGCATGGCGGCCCCTTTGATCGACGCCCTGCGCGCGGGAAGCGGCTGGGTTGTCGGCGACAACCAGCCCTATTCGGGCCTCGACCCCTATGGCTGGACCGTCGAGACCCACGCCCTGCCCTGGGGGCGGCCGAACGTGCTGCTTGAAATCCGACAGGATCTGATCGCTACGGCCACGGGTGCGGCCGAGACCGCGGCGCGGCTCGCGCCGTTCCTACGGACCGTCCTTGCCGCACAGGCGTTACAGAAGAGGTAGGCACGGCGCGAGGGCGACTTGCATGGGCACATACGGCCAGCCCCTGACCATCGGGATCGAGGAGGAGTACTGGCTTGTCGATCCGCTTACGCGCAACCTCGCCCGCGACCCGCCGCCCGATCTGCCGGCCCGCTGCGCCGCGCGAATCGGGCCCGAGATCGGCGCCGTCACGCCAGAGTTCCTGCGGGTCCAGCTTGAGGTCGGAACCGCCATCTGCCGGTCGGTCAAGGAGGCCCGCAGCAAGCTGGCCGCCCTGCGTCGCTGCGCCATCGAGACCGCCGCCGAGCACGGGCTGGCCCTGGTCGCCGCGTCCACCCACCCTATCGCCGACTGGGACGGCCAGCGCCACACCGACAAGGACCGCTACAACCGCCTCGCCGCCGATATGCAGGCCCTGTCGCGGCGGCTGCTGATCTGCGGCATGCATGTCCATGTGGGGATCGAGGACGACGATTTGCGCATCGACCTGATCAATCAGGTCGCCTATTTCCTGCCGCACCTGCTGGCCCTCAGCACCTCCTCGCCGTTCTGGCGGGGCCACGACACCGGCCTTAAATGCTATCGGCTCGCCGTGTTCGACGAGATGCCGCGCAGCGGCCTGCCCGAGCAGTTCGCCTCCTTCGAGGACTATCGGCGGCAGGTGGACGCCCTGGTCAAGGTCGGCATCATCGAGGATGCCAGCAAGATCTGGTGGGATATCCGGCCGCATTGGCGCTTCCCGACCTTGGAGATGCGCATCCCGGACATCTGCACCCGGCTGGATGACGGCATCGCCGTCGCCGCGCTGTTCGTGTGCCTGCTGTCGATGCTGCTGCGCCTGCGGCGCGACAATCAGCGCTGGCGCGTCTATCCGACCCTGCTGCTGCGCGAAAACCGGTGGCGGGCGCAGCGGCATGGTTGCGACGAAGGACTCGTCGATTTCGGCAAGGGCCGCATCGTCCCGTATCCAGCACTGCTTGAGGAAATTCTCGCGCTCGTGGCCGAGGACGCCGCGGCGCTGGACTGCACCGCAGAGGTCGACGCCACGCGCGACATCCTTGCCCGCGGCACCAGCGCGCATCGCCAGGTCGCCATCTTCGACGCGGCCCGTGCCGCCGGCGCCGATTCTCAGGAGGCCCTGTCGGCCGTCGTCGACTGGCTGATCGCGGAAACCCGCCACGGCCTGTAAGGCGCGGCATGGGATTGGCGCCGCGCCCGGAATGCACCAGATTAGGCAGAGGCATCCGAGCCGCGGGAGAACGACCATGAGCACCATCGACGACAAGACCCGGACCGAACTGGAAGCGGCGGCGTTCCGTACGCTGGTCGGGCACCTGCGCGAACGCACCGACGTTCAGAACATCGACCTGATGAACCTGGCCGGCTTCTGCCGCAACTGCCTGTCCAAGTGGTACAAGGCCGCCGCAGAGGACAAGGGCCTCAACATCGACTACGAGGCCGCCCGCGAGATCGTGTACGGCATGCCCTACGCGGAGTGGAAGGCGAAGCACCAGAACGAGGCATCGCCCGAGCAGAAGGCGAAGTTCGACGCCCAGCAGAAGCACTGAGGGGCTGCCGAGTCTCCCTGCGCCGTCGGCGGATGGCGGAACGGCGCCTCGGCCTGCGGTTCCAAGCGCTTGAACCCGCGCCGATTTCCAGACGTATGCACGCGCGGTTGCTCCTGCGCGGGCGGGCCGCTAAGGTCCGCCGCCTGATCGGGCACCACGCGCAGATGAGAGGATTCCATGGCGGATGTCGGCGGCATCACGGGCGCGCATTTGCGTTCCTACATCGAACGGATCGAACGCCTTGAGGAAGA
Source organism: Alphaproteobacteria bacterium (assembly GCA_050250795.1). GTDB lineage: Bacteria > Pseudomonadota > Alphaproteobacteria > UBA8366 > UBA8366 > JBFWNZ01. Next base: position 10,609 of record JBFWNZ010000009.1, read on the forward strand.
GAAGAAGGCGCTGGCCGACGACATTCGCGACGTGTTCGCCGAGGCCAAGGGCAACGGCTTCGACGTCAAGGTCATGCGCCAGGTGCTGAAGCTTCGGAAACTGGAGCCCGCCGACCGCCAGGAGCAGGAGATGCTGCTGGAGACCTATCTCGCCGCCCTCGGCATGGCCGAGCACATCGGCGGCGGCGATGACGGCGCCGACGACGGGGAATAGACCGGGCCGGCCTACTCCGCCGCGCTCGCCTGGGGCGGCGCCGGGTTCCGGAAGGCCGCCAGCAAGGCCGCACGGCGCGCCGCAGCCGTATGCATGCTGCGCTCCTTCACATGGCCATAGCCGCGAATCTGTTCCGGCACCGACGCCAGATCGACCGCGGTCGCATGGGTCGCCGCGGTCAGGTTCGACAGCACATCCCGCATCGTCGCTTCGTATTCCGCGATAAGCTGCCGTTCGGCGCGCCGTTCCTCGGTATAGCCGAACACGTCCAGCGGCGTGCCGCGCAGCCGGCGGAACTTGGCCAGCAGCCGGAAGGCATGCAGCACCCAGGGCCCGTAGGCGCGCTTCTTCAACTGCCCGGTCTCGGGGTCGCGGCGCGCGAACAGCGGCGGCGCGAGGTGGAAATTGAGCCGATAGCTCCCCTCGAAGGTCGAGGCCACACGGCGGCGGAAATCCGTTTCGGCATAGAGCCGCGCGACCTCGTACTCGTCCTTGTAGGCAAGCAGCTTGAACCAATAGCGCGCCACCGCCCGCGCCAGTGCGTCGGCGCCCGGCTTCGCCTGCGCCTCCGCCTGCTGCGCGGCATCGACCAGCGCCTTGTATCGCGCCGCCAGCCGCACATCCTGATAGGCGGCGAGGAAGCGCATGCGCCGCGCCACCATCTCGTCGAGGGTCTCGGCAATCTTCGTCTCGGGCGCCGCGGCCTCGGGCGGCAGCGCGATACGCTCGACCGCCGCGATGTCGAAGGCCGCGCGGCGTCCCCACAGGAAGGCCCGCTTGTTCGCCTCGGCACCGACGCGGTTCAAGTCGATGGCCTGTTCCAGCGCCTCGCGCGAAATCGGCACCAGCCCCTTCTGCCAGGCGAAGCCGAGCATGAACATGTTGGTGGCGATGGAATTGCCGAGAAGCGCCGTCGCCAGCCGCGTGCCGGCGATGAAGTCGGCGCGGTCCGCGCCCACCGCCTCGGCGATTCCCTGTTGCAGCGCCTTGCCGGGGAAGCGGTAGTCGGGATTGCGGGTGAAGTCGCCGGTGATGGTCTCCTCGGTATTGATCACCGCCTGCGTCGCGCCGCGGTCGACCTTGGCCAGCACGTCGTTGCTTGCCGCCACCACCTCGTCGCAACCCAGGATCAGCCGCGCCCCGCCGGCGGCGACACGAACGGCGTGAATGTCCTCGGGCCGGTCGGCGATGCGCACATGGCTGACCACCGCGCCGCCCTTCTGGGCAAGGCCGGTCATGTCGAGCACCGTGCAGCCGCGCCCTTCCAGATGCGCTGCCATGCCGAGCAACGCGCCGATGGTGACGACCCCGGTGCCGCCGACGCCGGTGACGAGGATGCCGTAGGGGGTGGAGGTATCCGGCAGCACCGGCTCGGGCAGCGCCTCGAACAATTGCGCCTTGCCGCTGCCGCCGGGGGCGGCGGCGGCCGGCTTGCGCAGATCGCCGCCCTCCACGGTCACGAAGCTGGGACAGAAGCCGTTGAGGCAGGAGAAATCCTTGTTGCAGGAGGACTGGTCGATCCGCCGCTTGCGGCCGAACTCGGTCTCCACCGGCACCACGGAGACGCAGTTCGACTTGACCGAACAGTCGCCACAGCCTTCGCACACCGCCTCGTTGATGAACACGCGCCGCGCCGGATCGGGAAAGGTGCCGCGCTTGCGCCGCCGGCGCTTCTCCGCCGCGCAGGTCTGGTCGTAGATCAGCCCGGTGACGCCCGGCGTCTCGCGCAGCAGCTTCTGCACGGCATCCAGTTCGTCGCGATGATGTACGGTCACGCCGGGGGCGAAGCCCATCTGGCCGGCGTACTTGTCCGGCTCGTCGGTCACGACGGCGATCCGCTTCACCCCCTCGGCATAGAGCTGAAAGCTGATGCGCTGCGGGTTCAGCGGCCCGTCCATCGGCTGGCCGCCGGTCATCGCGACCGCGTCGTTGTAGAGGATTTTGTATGTCATGTTCGCGTCGGCCGCGACCGCCATACGGATCGCCAGCAGGCCCGAATGGAAATAGGTGCCGTCGCCGATATTGACGAAGACATGCTTCTCGTCGGTGAACGGCTCCTGCCCGATCCAGGGCGCGCCCTCGCCGCCCATCTGGGTGAAGGTCGAGGTGTTACGATCCATCCACTGGGCCATGAAATGACAGCCGATCCCCGACAGGGCGCGGCTGCCCTCCGGCACCTTGGTCGAAGAGTTGTGCGGGCAGCCCGAGCAGAAATAGGGCGTGCGGACCAGCGCCGGGGTGCGGCCTTCCAGCGCCCTTTCGCGCTCGTCGATGAAGCGCAGCCGCGCCTCGATCCGGTCGCTGGTGTGGAAGGGGCGAAGGCGCGCGGCGATCACCCGCGCGATGCCGGCGGGCGTCAACTCGCCTTTCGACGGCAACTGCCAGGCGCCGGTCTCGTCGTACTTGCCCGACACGCGCGGCCGCCGGTCCGCCGGCCAGTTGTACATGATCTCCTTCAGCTGTCCCTCGATGACCGGGCGCTTCTCCTCGACGACCAGCACCTCGTCCAGGCCCTCGGCAAACGCGCGGATACCCTCGGGCTCCAGCGGCCAGGTCATGCCCAGCTTGTAGATGGACAGGCCGATGGCCCGCGCCTCGTCCTCGCCGATGCCGAGATCGTCCAGCGCTTGGCGAACGTCGAGATAGGATTTGCCCGCGGTCACGATCCCCAGGCGCCGCGCCGGGCTGTCCCAGATCGTGCGGTCCAGCCGGTTCGCTCGCGCGAAGGCCAGCACGGCCCGCAGCTTGTGCTCGTGCAGCCGCGCTTCCTGCTCCAGCGGGGTGTCCTGGATGCGCAGATGCAGGCCGCCCGGCGGCATGACGAAGTCGGTCGGCTGCACGATCTCGATGCGATGCGGATCGACGATGACCGAGGCCGAACTGTCCGCCGTCTCGGCCACCACCTTAAAGGCGGTCCAGGCGCCGGAGAAGCGCGACATCGCCCAACCATAGAGGCCGAGATCGAGGAAGTCCTGGACGCCCGCCGGATGCAGCACCGGAATCATCGCATCCATGAACGCGTATTCGGTCTGGTGCGCCGTGGTGGACGACTTGCAGGTATGGTCGTCGCCGGCCAGCGCCAGCACGCCGCCATTGGGTGCCGTGCCCGCAAGATTGGCGTGGCGCAGGGCATCGCCGGATCGGTCGACGCCCGGCCCCTTCGCGTACCACATGGCGAAAACGCCATCATAGCGCGCGCCGGGGAAGAAACCGATCTGCTGGCTGCCCCAGACGGCGGTCGCCGCCAGATCCTCGTTCACACCCGGCTGGAAATGGATGTGGTGCCGGTCGATGAACTTGCGCGCCTGCCAGAGTTGCTGGTCGATGCTGCCCAGCGGCGATCCGCGATAGCCGGTGATGAAGCAGGCGGTGTTGAGGCCCGCCGCCTCGTCGCGCCGGCGCTGCATCATCGGCAGGCGCACCAGCGCCTGCACGCCATTGATGTAAACGCGCCCGGATTCGAGCGCGTATTTGTCGTCCAGGGAAACGGCCGCCAGCGTCATCGCGTTATCCACCCCCGCAGGGCTTTATGATTTTGCATAAAGCCTAGCGCGGCGCACGGGCATTGCAAAACGAAAGCGGGACCGGCCGGGGAGTTCGCAAGAAACGGTCGGGCCGATGGGGCGCCGCACGAAATTCTTGCCCGGCGATGGCCGGAACGGATCGAAAATAAGGGCTACTTGATCTCGACCTTCTGGATCGTCACCGGGTTCACCGGAACATCGTCGAACGGCCCCATCGAATGGGTGGCGACATGCGCGATGGCGTTCACGACCTCCATGCCCCGCAGGACGCGTCCGAACACGGCATAGCCCCACTGCGCCGGCGTGTGGCCGGTATGGTCCAGAAAGTCGTTGTCCTTGAGGTTGATGAAGAACTGCGCCGAGGCCGAATGCGGATCGCGCGTCCGCGCCATGGCCAGGGTGCCGGTCAGATTGCGCTCGCCGTTATCCGCTTCGTTCTTGATCGGCTTGCCGGTCGGCTTCTGCCGCATATCGGCCGTGAAGCCGCCGCCCTGGATCATGAAATTCGGGATCACCCGGTGAAAGACCGTGCCGTGGTAATGGCCCGCCTTCACATAGGACAGGAAGTTCTCGACCGTCTCGGGCGCTCGGTCGGCGAACAGTTCGACCAGGATCGGCCCCTCGCTGGTCGTCAGCAGAACCTGCGGATTTCCGGCGGCGCGGACCGCTCCCGTCAGGCACAGCGACAAGGCGAGAACGGACAACAGAGAAGCGATACGGCGAAACGTCATGACGGCTCCGAGGAAAGGGGTTCTGCGCGACGCATTCTAGGCACGCATGCGTCGGGGGTCGAGGAATGCAGCATCGGGGGTGATTTCCGGCGCGCCGCACTGTATATGGGACGCCGTCGCACCGACCGCTCCAGCCAAGAGGTCCGGCCTCCGTCATGACCGTGCTGCTTACCGGCGCCGCCGGATTCATCGGCTACCATGTCGCCGAGGCCCTGCTGGCGCGAGGCGAGCGGGTGGTCGGCATCGACAACATGAACCCGTATTACGACGTTCGCCTGAAGGCGGCGCGACGGGACCGGCTGCTGCGGCATGCCGGGATGGCCTTCCATGAGATCGACCTCTCGGACCGTTCCGCGATGGAGGCGATTGCCGGGGCGAACCCCGATATCCGCCATGTGATCCATCTGGCCGCACAGGCGGGCGTCCGCTACAGCCTGGAAAACCCGTTCGCCTACGTCCAGTCGAACCTGGTCGGCCATGTCGTGGTGCTGGAGCTGTGCCGCCGCCTGCCGCGGCTGGAGCACCTGCTCTACGCCTCGTCCTCCTCGGTCTATGGCGGCAACACCAAGCTGCCCTTCTCCGTTGAAGACCCGGTGGAGAAGCCGGTCTCGCTCTACGCGGCGACCAAGCGCGCCGACGAGTTGATGAGCCACGCCTACAGCCACCTCTATGGCATCCCCGCGACCGGCCTGCGCTTCTTCACCGTCTACGGCCCGTGGGGACGCCCGGACATGGCGGCCTTTCTGTTCACAAAGGCGATCTTCGAGAACAAGCCGATCAAGGTCTTCAACCACGGCGACATGCAGCGCGACTTCACCTATGTCGACGACATCGTGAAAGGCGTCCTGGCCTGCCGCGACTGCCCGCCGCCGCGTCCTTCCGGCAGTGCCGAGGGCGAGGCGCCGCACCGCGTCTACAATCTCGGCAACAACAATCCGGAGCCGCTGCTGCGCTTCATCTCCGTGGTCGAGCGCGCGACCAACCGCAAGGCCGTTCTGGAAATGCTGCCGATGCAGGCCGGCGACGTGCAGGCAACCTATGCCGATATCGAGGCGTCGACGCGCGATTTCGGTTTCGTGCCCAGTACCCAGATCGACGACGGCGTCCCCCGCTTCGTGGACTGGTACCGCCAGTATTACGGCGTCTGAGGCGCCCTGGCGCCGGCGGGCCTTACTCCAGCGCCGCCGGCTTCGGGCCGCCGGTGGCCCAATCCAGCAATTCGACCGTGTGCAGCACCGGCAGGGCCGTGCCCGAGGCTATCTGCGCCATGCAGCCGAGATTGCCGGCCGCGACGGCGGCGGCGCCGGTCGCCTCGATATTCGCCGTCTTGCGCTCGCGCAGCCGGTTTGCGATGTCCGGCTGCAACAGGTTGTAGGTTCCCGCGGACCCGCAGCACAGATGGCCTTCGGCCGGATCGCGCACCTCGAATCCGGCCTGTTCCAGCAGTTGCTTGGGCAGCGCCGCCACCTTCTGCCCATGCTGAAGCGAACAGGCGGAGTGATAGGCCACGATCAGGTCGACGAAGCGGCGCGGCGGGTTGAGGCCGATGGCGTCGAGATATTCGGTCACGTCGCGCGTCGCCGCGCCGACCCGCGCCGCATCCTCCGCAAGGTCCGGATCGGTCCGGAACAGATGGCCGTAATCCTTGACCGTCGTGCCGCAGCCGCTGGCGCTGACGACGACGGCATCGAGCGCGCCGCGATCGAGTTCGCGCGCCCAGGCGCGGATATTGCGCGCGGCCTGGCTCCGTGCCGCCGGCACCTCGCCCATGTGAAGCACGAGCGCGCCGCAGCAGCCGGTGTCCGGCGACACGACCACTTCGATACCGTGCCGGTTCAGCAATCGGATCGTGGCGGCGTTGATCTGCGGCGCCAGCACCTGCTGCGCGCAGCCGGCCAGCAATGCGACACGGCCGCGGCGCGGACCCAGGGCGGGATGCACGCCGGGCCGGTCGGTCGCCATCGGCGGGACAGGATGCTTCGGCGCAAACCGCACCATGCCGCGCGGACGCCGCGGCAGGACCCTCGCGAACGGCCGCGCCAGCATCGCCCCGAACAAGGCGAGCCGGAACAGGCCGGGCCGCGGCAGAACGGTCGCCAGCACCCGCCGCAGCAGCCGGTCCGCCAGCGGCCGGACATGGGTGCGGCGGATATAGTCGCGGGCCAGATCCACCAGATGCATGTAATGCACGCCGCTGGGACAGGTCGTCATGCAGGACAGGCAGGACAGACAGCGGTCGATATGGGTGACGACCGGTTCCGGGGCCGGCCGCCGCGTCTCCAGCATGTCCTTGATCTGGTAGATGCGCCCGCGCGGGCTGTCCAGTTCGTCGCCCAGCAGCACATAGGTGGGGCAGGTGGCGGTACAGAAGCCGCAATGGACGCAGGACCGCAGGATGGCATTCGCCTCCGCGATCTCCGGGTCGGCCAACTGGGCAAGGCTGAAATTGGTCTGCATCGCCGTCAGGCCCCGTCGTAGATGCGGCCGGGATTGAGGATGCCGCGCGGATCGAAGCTTTCCTTCACGCGCCGCGACAAGGCGGCCAACCCTTCCGGCTGCGGCTCAAACACGGGGACAGCGGCGCGGATGGACGCGTCCGCCCGGATGAGCGTCGCATGCCCGCCGACCGCGGCCACGGCCGTCCGAACCGCCCGGTGCGCGGCGTCTGCGGGCGCATCCACGGCCAGCCATACCAGCCCGCCGCCCCAGTCGAGGAAGGCCTCGGCATTCAGTCCCGCCGTCAGAGCCGCCGCGAGCGTGGCACCGGCCGCCGGCGGGACCGACAGCTTCCAGACCGGGCGGCCATCCCCGTCGGCGGCGAAGGGCATGACATCGCGCACGGATGCCCAGAAGGCCGCGGACGCGCCCGCATCCAGTTCGCCGAGCGTTCCGGAAGCGCTCAGCAGGGCATGCAGCCGCTGACTGCGGTCGCGGACCGAGGGTCCGAAGCCCTCCACCCGCAAGGCGGCCACCCCGTCCGCCGGCAGGCCGACCTGTCGCGCCGCCGCCGCCGGCAGGTAGGCCGCGCCCGAAACCTCGCAGGGCGACTGCAGGGCCAGGGTCATGGCGCGTCCGGCGGCTGCCCAGTCCAGCCCGGTCAGCAGCACCGTCCGCATCTCCTCCGCCCGAGGCAGAACCTTCACCGTCGCCATGGTCATCGCGGCGAGCGTCCCCCATGAACCCGCGATCAGCTTGGACAGATCGTAGCCGGTGACGTTCTTGACCACGCGACCGCCGGACTTGAACACCTCGCCCCGCCCGCTGACGGCGCGGAAACCCAGGAAGTGATCTCGGGCCGCTCCCGCCTTGAACCGCCGGGGGCCCGCAAGGTTCGTCGCCAGCAGCCCGCCCAGGGTACCCGCCCCCGCCGCCAGGCCCAGCAACGGCCCATAATCCGGCGGCTCGAAGGCCAGTTCCTGCCCTGCTTCCGCGAGAACCGGCACGATTTCGGACAGCGGCGTCGCCGCTGCCGCGGACAGCACCAGTTCTTCAGGTTCGTACAGCGCGATCCCCGACAGGGCGGAGAGATCGAGCACCGCGCCGTTGTCCGCGACGGCCGCCGGGCGCCCCAGCATGCGTTTGGAGCCGCCGCCGATCACCTCCAGCGGAACGCCCTCGGCGACCGCCCATGCCACGGCGTCGCACAGCTGGTCCTCCGTCTCCGGTCGGGATATCTGCGGCATCGCCGGCCTCAGAACCGGGGAATGTCGGGAAAGGGCATGCGGCCGCGATGCACATGCAGGCGGCCGAGTTCGGCGCAGCGATGCAGTTCGGGAAACACCTTGCCCGGATTGAGCAGGTGCTGCGGATCGAAGGCGCATTTCAGGCGCTGCTGCTGCTTCAGGTCGTCCTCCGAGAACATCGCGGGCATCAGGTCGCGCTTCTCGACCCCCACGCCATGCTCGCCGGTCAGTACGCCGCCGACCTCGACACAAAGGCGAAGGATATCGGCCCCGAACGCCTCCGCCTTCTCCAGTTCGCCCGGATTGTTGGCGTCGTAGAGGATCAGCGGATGCAGATTGCCGTCGCCCGCATGGAACACATTCGCGACGCGCAGCCCGTACTGCGCCGACAGTTCGCGCATGCGGGCAAGGACCACACTGAGCTGGTTGCGGGGAATCGTGCCGTCCATGCAGTAGTAGTCGGGGGAAACCCGTCCCACCGCCGGAAAGGCGGCCTTGCGGCCGGCCCAGAAGCGGTCGCGTTCCGCCGCCGTCTGGGACACCCGGAGCGTGGTTGCCCCGTTCGCGCGGGCGATTGTCTCGACGGCACCGAGAAGGTAGTCGACCTCGCTCGCTGGCCCGTCCAGTTCGACGATCAACAAGGCCTCGCAGTCGAGCGGATAGCCGGCATGGACGAAATCCTCCGCAGCCCGGATCGCCGGTCCGTCCATCATTTCCATGCCGCCGGGCACGATGCCGGCCGAGATCACCCCGGCCACGCATTCGCCCGCCTGCTCGCTGGACGGAAACCCGATCAGCACGGCCCGGGCCGTCTCCGGCTTGGGCAGGATGCGCACCGTCACCTCGGTCACGACCGCAAGCAATCCTTCGGAGCCGGTCAACACGCCCAGCAGGTCGTACCCGCCTGCGTCCATATGCTTGCCGCCGATCCGCAGCACCTCGCCGTCGATGGTGACGACCTCCACACCCAGGACGTTGTTGGTGGTAAGCCCATATTTCAGGCAGTGCACGCCGCCCGAATTCTCGGCGATGTTGCCGCCGATGGTGCAGGCGATCTGGCTCGAGGGATCGGGTGCGTAGTAGAAGCCGCGCGCAGCGACCGCCTGCGAGACGCCCAGATTGGTGACGCCCGGCTGCACCACCGCGCAGCGGTTCTCGTAATCCACCTCCAGCACGCGATTGAACTTGGCCATGCCCAGCAGCACGCCATCGGCCAAGGGCAGCGCGCCGCCCGACAGCGACGTGCCGGCACCGCGCGGCACGACCTTGATCGCATTGTCGCGGCAATAGCGCAGAACGGCAGACACCTCGGCCGTCGTGCTCGGCAGGACCACGACCATCGGCGGCTGCCGATAGGCGGTCAGCCCGTCGGATTCGTATGGCCGGAGTTCGTCATGATCCAGAATCACGGCGCCGGATGCCGGCAGCAACCGGCGCAGATCGGCGCCGATCGCCGTCCGGCGCGCGATGACCGACCAGTCGGGTTCCGGCATCAGCATGGACGACCTCCGCCCCGGCGCAGGGAGTCAGAACACGCCGGCCGATTGGTACTACCACTTCCAGCCGCACACATGCAAACCGCCCCGGAAGCCATCGCCTCCGGGGCGGTTTGCATACGACCCCTGGCGCCGCCGAGGCGGCGCCGGATATCAGCCCTGGCGGGCCTTAAAGCGCGGGTTCGTCTTGTTGATGATGTACACGCGGCCGCGACGCCGGATCAGGCGGCAGTCCTTGTGGCGCGACTTCATCGTCTTGAGCGAGTTTACGATCTTCATGGCACGGCCTCTTTCGCCCCCTGAATTGGGCGGGCGGACCATAAGGAAAGCCCACTGCCCTGTCAACGCCCGCGCGGCACCGTCATTCGGCTGCCTCGGCACGTTCCGGATTCTGCGCGTGAACCCGCAGGAATCGGACCTGACCGGCGTCGATCGCCTTGAGCCGCTTCTGCCAGATATCGGCTTCCTGGAGGAAGGTGCTCACATAGGTCCGGCTGAGTCCTTGCTGCTTCTGCAGGATCTTCATGAACATCTTCCAGCCCTCCACCGAGGCATTACGGTAGAAATCGCTGTCGTCCTCGAACTGCCGTATCTCGAAGCCGGTCTCCTCCAGCGCATAGCGATAATCGCGCACGGCCCAGGGTTCCGCCTTGATCACTTCCGCCCGCAGCCATGCACTGACCGGCGACATGTTGGGCGCGGCCGTATCGGCAAGCGCAAGATCGGTAAGGATGAGATATCCCCCCGGTTTCAGCGCCTTGCGGATCGATGCGAGAAGCCGGCGCTTCTCTTTGATCTGAAAACCCCGGTCGCGCATCAGGACGGCATCGAACTTGCGGTCCGGCAGGTCCATCCGCGCGGTGTCATAGGCGTGTACCGGCGCCCGATTGGCCAGCTTGGAATCGCCCGAGGATGCCATCCCCAGCTCCGCCAGCCTGGCGTCGGGTTCCAAGCCCGTCATCCAGTTCCCGTATTCGCGTACGATGGTGCGCATCCCGCCGCCCAGACCGGCGATCGCATCGAGCACCGTCATCTGGTTCGTCAGGGCAAGCGGCTTGACCAGCGCGAGAACCCGATCCGCCCCACCCGGCTCAAGATAGCCGGAGCCCCACAGGTTCCCGTGGATTTCCACGCGCTCCGGCGACCACCAGTTCGCCGGGTCCGTCGGCGGACCCGCCTCCAGATGCAGCGCCTTCGCGTTCCGCTCCGCGGCGGGTTTGTCCGTCGCACCGGCACGCTGCAACGCCTCCGGCTCGGTCCCGTCCCACCAAGCCTTGAAGCGCGCCCAAAGCGGCACATAATCGTCCTGCCGCGGCGCCTCGCGACGCGACGGCGGCTTGCCAGAGCCCTGCCTGGCCATCATGCCCCCCCAACCGGAAAAATAACGACGCTCGACGCCCCGCGCGATTATGACCCGCGTTCCATCTGCCCGCGATGGGAATTGTGACCGTTGCTATACGATTCCACGCGCGCGCAGGGCCGCGACCTCCTCGCGCCCGAGCCCCAGCATTTCCCCGAGCACCTCATCGGTGTGCTGACCCAGCAGCGGCGGCGGACGGCGATAGGTCGGCGGCGTCTCGGAAAACTTGATCGGATTGGCGATCAGCTTCGCCGGCGCCTTGCCGGTGGCCGGATGCGGCATCTCCAGCACCATGCCCCGCGCCTTGACATGCGGGTCGTTGAAGACCTCGTCCAGCGTATGGATGGGACCGCAGCCGATCTTGTTCTTCTCAAGATTCTCGATCCACCATGCGGACGGCTTCTGTGCCGTGACCGCGTTCAGAACCTCGGTCACATGCTGGCGGTTGCGAACCCGTTCCACATTCGTCTTGAACCGTGCATCCGCCAGCAGCTCGGTGCACCCGGCGACCGTGCAGAATCGCTCGAAGGTCGCGTCGTTGCCGACCGACAGCATGATATAGCCGTCGGCCGTCGGCATCACCTGATAGGGCACGATGTTCGGATGATCGTTGCCCAGCCGGGTCGGGTTCTGCCCTGTGGCCAGATAGTTCATGCCCTGGTTCGCAAGCCAGGCGACATGGGCGTCCAGCATGGCGACATCGATGTACTGGCCGCGGCCGGTCAATTGCTGCTGGCGGACCGCCGCCAGGATGCCGACCGTCGCGTACATGCCCGCCATCAGATCGGCGATCGACACGCCGACCTTCATCGGTACGCCGTCCGGCTCGCCCGTCAGGCTCATCACGCCGCCCATCGCCTGGATCAGTGCGTCATAGGCCGGACGGTCCGCATAGGGACCGGTCTGGCCGAATCCCGTGACGGAGCAATAGATCAGATGCGGGAATTCTTCCTTAAGATCGTCATAGCCGAGGCCGTACTTCTTGAGCGTACCGGTCTTGAAGTTCTCGGTCAGGATGTCGCATTTCGCGATCATCCGCCGCGCCAGGGCCTGCGCTTCCGGATCGGACAGGTTCAGCGTGATCGACCGCTTGTTCCGGTTCGTTCCCGCGTAATAGGCACTTTCCGCGGTGTCCGCCCCCGAGTCGTCCTTGAGGTAGGGCGGCGCGAAGTTTCGCGTGTCGTCGCCGGCCCCCGGACGCTCGATCTTGATGACCTCCGCGCCCAGATCGCCCAGAATCTGCGTGCAATGGGGCCCAGCCAGAACCCTCGTCAAATCGAAGACCTTGAGACCCTCGAGCGGACCCTTCATGGTGTCGTTCCCTTCATCGTTGCCGTCATGCCTTCAGGTGGGCGGCGGCGGGCGGAAGGTTCTTCTATACCATCGGCGCGCGGCCGAACAACACGGGCCGGACGCAACGCATCAACGGGGCAAACGCCTTGAACGTCGTCTTCTTTTCCCTCGTCATGATCTCGTTCATCGTCGCCGGTTACCGCCAGATCACTTGGGCGCCGCCGCCCGCCTCCGTCGCTGCCCCGCCGGATTCGGCGCTGGTCCCGCCGATGGAACTCATGGCCAACGGCATGATCGATGCTGCGTCCAGCGCGGTCACGCTGGCGATCGGGCTGGTCGGCGTCATGTCCCTGTTCCTGGGCCTGATGAAGATCGCCGAAGCGGGCGGGCTGCTGACGACGATCGCAAGGCTGCTGCGCCCCCTGATGGTTCGCCTGTTCCCGGACATTCCGCCCGAACATCCGGCGATGGGCGCCATGATCCTCAACATGTCCGCGAACGTCATGGGCCTGGGCAATGCCGCCACGCCCTTCGGCATCCGTGCGATGCAGGAACTGGACAAGCTGAACCCCCACAAGGGGACCGCGACCGACGCCATGGTGCTGTTCCTGGCGATCAACACGGCCAGCGTGACCTTGCTGCCGACCAGCGTCATTGCATTGCGGGCGTCCGTGGGCTCGGACGACCCCGCCGGCATCGTGCCGACCACGCTGTTCGCCTCGGTCTGTTCGACCGCCGTCGCCATCGCGTCGGCCTTCCTCTACCGTCGCTTCTGGCCGGTGAAGGACGCCTCGGCCGACGAACCCGAGATCGAGGAGCCGGATACTGCGTCCGAGGCGCTCGGCGGCTCGGCCGATCCGCGCAACATGGCCGAGGCCGATGCGGCGATGGATGCGGGCGCCACCTACCCCTGGTGGGTGTCGGCCATGGCCCTGATCGGTGTCGCGCTGCTGATCCCGATCACCGCGATGTTCGGCCGCTCGCTCTCGCCCTGGATCATTCCCGGCCTGATGGTCGGCCTGCTCGCCTTTGGCGTGGCAAAGCGTGTCCATGTCTACGAAGCCTTCGTCGAGGGCGCGCGCGACGGATTTTCCGTCGCCGTGCGCATCATTCCCTATCTGGTGGCGATCCTCGTTGCCGTCGCCATGCTGCGGCAGAGCGGTGCCCTGGACATGCTGATCGGTCCGCTGGGGGCCATCACGCAGCATTTCGGCCTGCCGCCGGAGGCCCTGCCGATGGCCCTGCTGCGGCCGCTGTCGGGCTCGGGTGCCTATGGGCTTCTGGCGTCGGTGATCGAACGGTACGAGACGGGTCCGGATACCTATGTCGGATATCTCGTCAGCACGATTCAGGGGTCCAGCGAGACGACCTTCTACGTGCTCGCCGTCTATTTCGGCGCGGTCCATATCCGGCGCATCCGCCATGCGCTTGCCGCCGGTCTTACCGCCGATGTCGCGGGTGTCGCGGGCGCCGTCTTCATCTGCACGCTGCTCTACAGCGGCTGACCCCGATCCGGACTCAGTTCCGGCGCGCCCTCAACTCGGCCAGGGCGCGCTGCAACTCCTCGTCGCCGGGCCTGGCCTCGTCGGCCTCGACCAGGATATCGGGCGCGATGCCGCCTTCGACGGACGAGCCGGAAGGCGTGTGGTAATGCGCCGTCGTCAGCTTGACCGCGTCGTCCTGGCTGAGGCTGATGATCGTCTGGACCGAGCCCTTGCCGAAGGTCTGCGTTCCGATCAGGCGGGCCCGACCGTTGTCGCGCAGCGCGCCGGCAAAGATTTCAGCGGCCGAGGCCGACCCCTTGTTGACCAGGATGACGATCGGCAGGCCGGGCAGCATGTCGCCCTTGCGGGCCTTGTAGTAACGCTCCTGCGTCCGTCCGAGGGTCGAGACGATCAGGCCGTTGTCGAGGAAATCGTCGGAGATCGCCACCCCCTCGTCGAACAGGCCGCCCGGATTGTTCCGCAGATCGATGACCAGACCGCGCAGCTTGCGGCCCAGCTTCGCGCGGATGGCCGTCACGGCATCGGCGACCTCCTCATGCGTGTGCTCCGAGATGAAGCTGGTGATCCGCATGTAGCCGACGTCGTCCTCAAGATGCCAGCGCACCGCCGGCGTACGGATCAATTCGCGCACCAGACTGACGTCGAAGGCCGGACTGCCGTTGCGCGCCACCGTCAGGACGACGCGGCTGCCGATGGGACCGCGCAACCGCGACACGGCATCGCGCAGATTGACTTCCGCCAGGGAAATCCGGTCGACATGGGTAATCCGGTCGCCCGGCTTCAACCCGGCGCGCTGCGCCGGCGTGTCGTCGATCGGCGACACGATCTCGACGAACCCCTCGCGCGTCTGAACCTGGATGCCCAGACCGCCGAACTCGCCGCGCGTCGATTCCCGCATGCTCTGCCGGGCCTCGCGGTCGAGATATGCGCTGTAGGGGTCCAGGGATTCCAGCATC
>JBFWNZ010000010.1:0-25183 GCA_050250795.1 Alphaproteobacteria bacterium
CTGCAACGCCGCCGCCGATGGCGCGTTGCTGGAAAAGGCGGCGGCACCGGACATGCCGGGCCGCACCCTGCTGACGGAGGCGGCGGAGCGGCTGAAGCTGTCGGCGCGCGGCTATCACCGCGTCCTGCGCGTCGCCCGCACCCTGGCCGATCTGGAAGGGGCCGCCGCCGTGCGGCGGGTGCATGTGGCCGAGGCGCTGGCCTATCGCCGGCTGGCACCGGGCCGCAGCTGACCCTATTGCGACTCTCGATCTGACAGATCAGATGCGATTTCTGAAATAACCAAGTCTTAGCAGACTATTATACTGACATGAATCATGTCAGATTGCGCCGGTCATGCGCGCGTGGCTGAGCTTCTCCTTCGATTTCCGGCGCCTGCCGCCGCACCTGTTGCTGCGGCTGGGCGCGGCCGAGGCGGCGCTGCGGGCGCTGTCCGCGCCGCTCGCGCCCGCCTGGCGGACGGCGCGGGAGGAAGCGGCCCTGCTGCGCGTGCTGGCCGCCGCGCTGGGGCCGGGGGCGTCTTCCGCGGAAGCCCTGCGCGGGCCGCCGGCAACAGCGCCGCACGGCGTTTCCGACCGGCGGAATGCAGCCGCCCATGCGCTTGAGACCGCGCTGGCT
This sequence comes from Alphaproteobacteria bacterium, assembly GCA_050250795.1. Taxonomy (GTDB): domain Bacteria; phylum Pseudomonadota; class Alphaproteobacteria; order UBA8366; family UBA8366; genus JBFWNZ01. The sequence continues at coordinate 618 of JBFWNZ010000010.1, forward strand.
CGGCCGCCGGACGCGGCGTTGGATCATGCGGCGATCGAGCACTATCACCGTCTCGCCATCGCCGTGACAGAGCCCGGCACCGCAGATACGTTTCATCTGGTGACGCAATTTCGCGGCGACCCAGGCCACGACGTCAGTTATCGCGCGATCCTGATGCAATTATGCTATTGGCTGGAAGGACCCATGTTCCGCGAGGCCGGCGAGGCCGCGGGCGCCATTCTTGCCGCCGCCGCAGCCTTGCTGCATCTGCAGGCACTGCAAATGTTCCGATATGGAAATGAAATTGTCGCGGGCTGCGCGGCAATCCATTGCCTGCGCCGTGCAGGTTTGCCGCGCGCCGCGGCGCTGGCCGTCGCCGAAGCCCTGCCGCAGGCCGGATCTGCCGCCGGACTGACGGCGGCAGTGCAGGCGGTCTTGCATTATCTGGAGGCGGAGGCCGGCGCCTGGCAGGCGCGGCTCGACCATCTAGGCCACCAGGACCGGCTGGCCGAACTGTTTGGGAGCCGGAACGATTCCGGAGCCGCGCGGCGCCGCCTTCTGGCCGCCGCCTTGCTGGACAAGGCGGCCCCGGTTCCGCTGCGCCGCCTGCGCCATTGCACGCCCGACATCGCAGCCGCCTATGCCGGCCTGTCGGGCCGCACGATCCTGCGCGACCTGGACACGCTGGAGACGATGGGGCTGGTGCAGCGCATGCGCGGTGCGGTGCAGGCCGTCCGCTGACCGGACCCGGTTTCGCAATCTGCGTCATTCTGCCGCGGCCCGGGACCCCGCCGGCGCCGATCCGGACGCATCGCCCCCTCTGGCGACGGCCGCGAAGCCGTGGCTAGAATCCCGCGCGCGCTCGCGGTGGGGCGAGCGCCGTCAACCGAGAGCACCCTTCATGACAGCCATTGCCCAGAGCGGCGGCGAATCGCAGCTCCGCTCCGCCTTGCGCCGCATCCTCAACATGCCGGCGACCCAGAATTTCATCATGTGCGTGATCGTCGTTAACGCAGCCGTGCTGGGGCTGCAGACCTCGCCGGCGGTGACGGACGCCATCGGCGGCGCGCTGCGCCTGCTGGACGAGATCGCGCTGACCATCTTCGTCATCGAACTGGTGGCGAAGCTGTTCGTCTATCGCACCCGCTTCTTCCGCGACGCCTGGAACGTCTTCGATTTCGTTGTCGTCGCGGTCACGCTGGCACCGACCAGCCCCGGCCTGTCCGTGCTGCGCGCGCTGCGCATCCTGCGCGCGTTGCGCCTGATCTCCATGGTCCCGGAAATGCGCCTGGTGGTTCAGGCGCTGCTGAAGGCCATTCCGGGCATGGGGTCGATCATCATGCTGCTGGCCGTCGTCTTCTATATCGCCTCGGTGATGGCCACGACGCTGTTCAGCAGCACGCATCCCGAGTTCTTCGGCAGCATCGGCGGGTCGCTGTACACGCTGTTCCAGGTCATGACGCTGGAATCCTGGTCGATGGGCATCGTCCGGCCGGTGATGGAGCAGCACCCGATGGCCTGGATGTTCTTCATCCCCTTCATCATGACGGCCACCTTCGCCGCCCTGAACATGTTTATCGCGATCATCGTGAACGCGGTGCAGGACGTTCAGAAATCCGGCGAGGAAGCCGCCCAGGAACTGGATGCGGGGCATGTGGCGATCCTGCGCGAGCTGGACGCCCTGCGCGGCGAGTTGACCGGGCTGCGCGCCCAGATCGCGGCCGGCCGCGACACGGCCGGCGCGCAGCAATAGCCCCGGATCGCCCCGGAGTCTGGAGAGGGCCCGTCAGGCCCTTTCCAGCATCCGGCCGAGCGGCCGCCCCCCGAGGATGTGGAAATGCAGGTGCGGCACTTCCTGGTGCCCATGGCCGCCATTGTTGACGATCAGCCGGTAGCCGCCCGCTTCGAGCCCGGCCTCCTTCACCACCGCCGCGACCGCGCGCATGAAGCCCGCCAGCTCGGCCTCGCTGGCCCTGGCGGCGAATTCGTCGGCGGTGACATAGGCGCCCTTGGGAATCACCAGGATATGCACCGGCGCCTGGGGCGCGATGTCGTGGAAGGCGAGCGCGTGCTCGTTCTCGAACGCCTTCTTGCAGGGAATCTCGCCGCGCAGGATGCGGGCGAAGACGTTGCCGTCGTCATAGGCCATGCGGTTTCCCCTCGCTGTCATCCGCCCTTGCGCGCCTTCTGGACCGCGAGGCCGGAGACGCGGCGATGCTTCGCCAGCCGGTCCCACACATCCTGCGGCTTCAGGCCGCGATCCGCCCACAGGACGAGCAGATGATAGAGCAGGTCGGCGCTCTCGGCCGCCAGGTCGTCGCGGCCCTGGGCAGTGGCGGCGATCACCGTCTCCACCGCCTCCTCGCCCACCTTCTGCGCGATCTTGGGCGTGCCGCGCGCAAGCAGCTGGGCGGTGTAGGAGGTTTCCGGATCGGCGCCGCGGCGGCTCTCGATCACCGCGAACAGCTCGTCGAGGATGTGCGGCTCGGCGGCCGCCGCCTTCTTGTCCTTAGCCATGCGCCGTCTCCTGCCCCGCCCGGTCCTCATCCGTCCAACTCGGCCGCACCGCGACGCCGGCCGCGGCCATATGGCGCTTCGCCTGTTCGATGGTGAAGGTGCCGAAATGGAAGATCGACGCGGCGAGCACGGCCGCCGCATGCCCCTCGGTCACGCCTGCGACCAGATGGTCCAGCGTGCCGACGCCGCCGCTGGCGATTACCGGCACCGGAACGGCGTCGGCGACCGCGCGGGTCAGGTCGGTATCGAAGCCGATGCGGGTGCCGTCGCGATCCATCGAGGTGAGCAGGATCTCCCCGGCGCCCCGGGCGACCAGATGGCGCGCCCATTCGACTGCATCCAGCCCGGTCTCGCGCCGGCCGCCATGGGTGAACACGCCCCAGCGGCCGGGCCCGGTCGCCTTGGCGTCGATAGCGACGACGATGCACTGGCTGCCGAAGCGCTCGGCCCCCTCGGAGACGAATTCCGGCCGCTGCACCGCGGCGGTGTTGATCGACACCTTGTCCGCGCCGGCCAGCAGCAGGCGGCGGATATCGTCCACCACCCGCACCCCGCCGCCGACGGTCAGCGGCATGAAGCAGCGTTCGGCGGTGCCGCGCACCACGTCGTAGAGGGTCTCGCGCCCTTCATGGCTGGCGGTGATGTCGAGAAAGCACAGCTCGTCCGCGCCGGCGGCGTCGTAGACCGTGGCCTGTTCCACCGGGTCGCCCGCATCGATCAGGTCGACGAATTTCACGCCCTTGACCACGCGCCCGGCATGCACGTCGAGGCAGGGAATGATGCGGGTCTTGAGCATCAGGCGGCCTCCGCCGCCGCGCACAGCGCCAGCGCCGCGGCAAGGTCGATGCGGCCGTCATAGAGCGCACGGCCGACGATGGCCCCGGCGATGCCCGGATGCGCGGACAGGCGGCGCAGATCGTCCAGCGCCGCGATGCCGCCGCTGGCGATCACCGGCATGTCGGTCGCCGCAGCCAGCCCCGCCGTCGCCTCGACATTCGGGCCGCCGAGCACGCCGTCGCGGTCGATGTCGGTGTAGATCACGGCCGCCACCCCGGCATCGGCGAAGCGCCGCGCCAATTCCACGGCGTCGAGGTCCGACTGCTCGGCCCAGCCTTCGGTCGCAACGCGCCCGCCGCGGGCGTCGATGCCCACCGCCACCTGTCCCGGCCAACAGGCGCAGGCCTCGCGCACCAGCGCCGGGTTCTTGACCGCCGCGGTGCCGAGGATGACCCGGCGGACGCCGCGGCCCAGCCAGCCCTCGATCGTGCCCATGTCGCGGATGCCGCCGCCCAGCTGCACGGGGATGGAGACGGCGGCCAGGATCGCCTCCACCGCCGCGGCATTCACCGGCCGGCCGGCGAAGGCGCCGTTGAGATCGACGAGGTGCAGCCAACCGGCCCCGGCGTCGGCGAAATCGCGCGCCTGGGCGGCCGGGTCGGCGTTGAACACCGTGGCCTGGTCCATCTCGCCCCGCACCAGACGCACGCAGGCGCCGTCCTTCAGGTCGATGGCCGGATAAAGAATCATGCGGTCACATCCCCCGCGGGGTCGGTCAGATCCTTGTAGTAGAAATGGCCCGCGACCCAGCCGCCATCCACCCGCGCGTAATGCGGATGGCTGCCCCAGCGGCGATAACCCAGCCCCTGGTAGAGGGCGATGGCAGCGGTCTGCGTTTCGCGCACGTCGAGGTTCAGGACCGCGAAACCCTCTTCCCGCGCCTGCGTCTCCACCGCCAGCACCAGCGCGCGGGCGAGGCCGTGACCGCGCGACCAGGGGGCGAGGAAGGAGGTCGTCAGCGTGGCGGCATGCGCCTGGGCCTCGTTGTTGCGGCTGGGCCGCACCATCTGGGCCGAGCCGGCGACCACGCCGTCCAGCCGCGCCAGGAACAGCACCCGCTCCGGCACCAGGATCACGCCGCGCCAGAAATTCTCCAGCACCTGGCGCGCCGGCGGGCGCAGCCAGCCGAAGCCGCCGCCGGCCTCGATGGCGGCCTCGGCCGCCTCGCACAGATCGGCCAGATCGTGGCGCGCGAGGGATTCGACGCGTTCCACCGCAAGCTCGGGCATCAGGGCCTCCAGGCCAGGAAGTTGGCGAGCAGCCGCAGCCCCGCATCCTGGCTCTTTTCCGGGTGGAACTGGGTGCCCACCATGTTGTCGCAGCCGACGACCGCAGCGATCGCGCCGCCATGGTCCGTCACCGCCAGCACCTGGCCCGGCCGCTCGGCAGCCAGATGGTAGCTGTGCACGAAATAGACATGCGTGCCCTCGTCGAAGCCGGCCAGCACCGGATGGTCGGCGATCAGGCCGAGCGCGTTCCAGCCCATATGCGGCACCTTGAGCGCTGGATCGGCCGGCTCCAGCGCCACCACCTCGCCGGGGATCCAGCCGAGACCGGGGTGGCGGCCATGCTCCAGCCCGGCGGTCGCCATCAGCTGCATGCCGACGCAGATGCCGAGAAAGGGCCGGCCGCGGCGGATCACCGCCTCTTCCAGCGCATCCACCATGCCGTCCAGCGCATCCAGGCCGCGCCGGCAGTCGCCGAAGGCGCCGACGCCCGGCAGCACGATGCGGTCGGCCGCCAGCACGGCCGCCGGATCGGCGGTCACGACCACCGGATCGCCATCGGCCACACGCTCGAACGCCTTGGCGGCGGAGCGCAGGTTGCCGGAGCCGTAATCGATGATCGCGACCGTCATGACCGTCCGATTGCCGCCGGAAGCCCGGCGCTAGAGCGAGCCGCCCAGCACGCCCTTGGTTGAGGGCACGGCCTGGGCCTGCCGCGGGTCGATGGACACGGCCTGGCGCAGGGCGCGGGCCAGCCCCTTGTAACAGGATTCGACGATGTGATGGTTGTTCTCGCCATACAGCGTCTCGACATGGAGCGTCAGCCCCGCCGACTGGGCAAAGGCCTTGAACCATTCCTGGAACAGCTCGGTGTCCATGTCGCCCAGCTTGGGCCGGGTGAAGTTCACCTTCCACACCAGATAGGGCCGGTTCGAGCAGTCCAGCGCGACGCGGGTCAGCGTCTCGTCCATCGGGATCAGCGCGCTGCCGTAGCGCAGGATTCCGCGCCGGTCGCCCAGCGCCTGGGACACCGCCTCGCCCACCGCATAGCCGCTGTCCTCGGTGGTGTGGTGGAAATCGATATGCAGGTCGCCCGCGGCGCGCAGCGTCAGGTCGATCAGGCTGTGCCGCGACAGCTGCTCCAGCATGTGGTCGAGAAAGCCGATCCCGGTCGCCACGTCATAGCGGCCGGTTCCGTCCAGATCGACGGTGGCGGTGATGTCGGTCTCGCGCGTCTTGCGCGCGACGGTGGCGCTGCGCATCGAACTCTCCCTCGGGCCCATATGGGCGCGGACCTTTTATCAGGAAGCTCCCCGCACGCCAACGCCCAAGCGCGCCGCGCCTTCGAGGGGCTTGACCCGGCGGGCGCGCACGGCCACATGAGACGGACGCGGCCGCCCGGCCGCTCCTTCGACACCAGACACGGCGAGCCCCTCCATGACCGGCACCGAGACCTGGCACGGCACCACCATCCTTTCCGTCCGCCGGGGCGACACCGTCGTCGTCGCCGGCGACGGGCAGGTGAGCCTGGGCCAGACCGTCATCAAATCCAACGCGCGCAAGGTGCGCACGCTCGCCGACGGCCGCGTGCTGGTCGGCTTCGCCGGCGCGACCGCCGACGCCTTCACGCTGTTCGAGCGGCTGGAGGCGAAGCTGGAGCAGCATCCGGGGCAGCTGACGCGGGCCTGCGTCGAGTTGGCCAAGGACTGGCGCACCGACCGCTACCTGCGCCGGCTGGAGGCGATGATGGCCGTCGCCGACAAATCCGTGACCCTGGTCCTGACCGGCACCGGCGACGTGCTGGAGCCGGAGGACGGGCTGGTCGGCATCGGCTCCGGCGGCAACTACGCGCTGGCCGCAGCGCGCGCACTGGTCGACGCGACCGACCTCGATCCCGAGGAGATCGCGCGCCGCGCCATGGCCGTGGCCGCCCGCATCTGCGTTTACACCAATGAGTCGGTCGTGATCGAAAAGCTATGAGCAGCTTCAGCCCCCGCGAAATCGTATCCGAGCTTGATCGTTTCATCGTCGGCCAGAAGGAGGCCAAGCGCGCGGTCGCCGTGGCGCTGCGCAACCGCTGGCGCCGCCAGCAGCTTCCCGAGGAGCTGCGCGAAGAGGTGCTGCCGAAGAACATCCTGATGATCGGCCCGACCGGCGTCGGCAAGACCGAGATCGCGCGCCGGCTGGCCAGGCTGGCCAACGCCCCCTTCCTGAAGGTCGAGGCGACCAAGTTCACCGAGGTCGGCTATGTCGGCCGCGATGTCGAGCAGATCGTCCGCGACCTGGTGGAGAGCGCGATCCTGATGGTGCGCGAGGCGCATCGCAAGGACGTGCGGGCCCGCGCCGAGCTGGCGGCGGAGGAGCGGGTGCTGGAGGCGCTGGTCGGTCAGAACGCAAGCGAAACGACCAAGCGCAGCTTCCGCGAGCGCCTGCGCAAGGGCGAGCTGGACGACAAGGAGATCGAGATTCAGGTGGCCGACAGCGGCGGCCCCTTCCCGACCTTCGACATCCCCGGCATGCCGGGGGCGCAGATGGGGATGCTGAATCTGAATGACATGTTCGGCAAGGCGATGGGCCAGCGCAGCAAGCCGCGCCGCCTGACGGTCGCGGAATCGCATGCCGTGCTGATCCAGGAGGAGAGCGACAAGCTGGTCGACAACGAGAAGATCGTCCGCGAGGCGATCCAGTCGGTCGAGCAGAACGGCATCGTGTTCCTGGACGAGATCGACAAGATCGCCTCGCGCAGCGACCGCGGCGGCGCCGATGTCAGCCGCGAGGGCGTGCAGCGCGACCTGCTGCCGCTGATCGAGGGCACGACGGTCGCCACCAAGCATGGGCCGGTGAAGACCGACCATGTGCTGTTCATCGCCTCCGGCGCATTCCACCTCGCCAAGCCCTCGGACCTGCTGCCCGAATTGCAGGGCCGGCTGCCGATCCGGGTCGAACTGAACGCGCTGACCCGCGAGGATTTCGGCCGCATCCTGCGCGAGCCGGAGAACAGCCTGATCAAGCAGTATGTCGCCCTGCTGGGCACCGAGCGGGTGACGCTGTCCTTCACCGAGGACGCCATCGACGAACTGGCCCGGCTCGCCGCCGAGATCAATGAGAGCGTCGAGAATATCGGCGCGCGGCGGCTGCACACGGTGATGGAGAAGCTGCTGGAAGAGATCAGCTTCACCGCCAGCGACCGGTCCGGCGAAACCGTGGATATCGGCGCGGATATGGTGCGGGATCGCGTGGCCGCGCTGGCCAAGAACGCCGATTTGTCGCGGTTTATTCTGTAATTGGCCGATTCTTCTTATCCCCTGCACGAGGATTCGCGCTGCTGAATCGGTGCCTGCGGAATGACTGTCAAGGCGTTGTTAATATTCGGCTTTCCTCGCCTCTCCCCCTTCGTTCCGGGCCGGGCGAAGGACGAGGCCCGCACCGCCTTCATGCCGATCGCATGTCGCCAAGCCCGGCATGACGGGAAAATCATGACGCAATATCAATGCCATGACTCCCGTTCCGGAATCGAATCGGGAATCAGGCCGGGCGCAATCGCTTGAGCAGGATATAGAGGGCGCCGCTGCCGCCGTCGCGCGGCTGGGCATGGCAGAACGCGAGGATGCGCGCCCGGTTGGGCGCCATGTTCAGCCAGCGCGGCACCTCGCGGCGCAGCACGCCGCCCTCGGCCCCCATCCCCTTGCCCGTCACGACAAGCACGCAACGGCGCCCGGCCGCCTGGCTGCGGGCCAGAAAGGCGGAGAGGGCGGAATGCGCCTCGTCCTGGAACAGGCCATGCAGATCGAGCCGCGCCTCCACCGGCAGGCGGCCCCGGCGCAACCGGTCGGCGTTGCGCCGATCCAGACCGGGCATGTCGCCATGGGCAAGAGCGGGCGGCGGCGCGGGTGGCGGCGGAGCCGCAGGCTCCGGCATCGCCGGTTTGCGGCGCGCGCCGGACTCCGTAAGCAGCGGACGGGAGACGGGCGGATGCGGCGCGGGCAGGCGCGCATCGCGCCGCAGCGGCCGGATGCCCGCGGTCACGCGCCGCCAGAGTTCCGAGCCCTCGTCGTCGCGTCTAGGCGCCATCCGGCGCCGGCGGAGCGGCCTCGCCGTCCTCGATCACGATGATGTGCAGCCGGCGGGGCCCATGGGCGCCGAGATAGATCTTCTGCTCGATATCGCCGGTCCGTGACGGACCCGTAACGAAATTCACGGTGCGCGGCATGCTGCCCGACCCATAGGTGGCGCGCACCCGGTCCCAGCCCGCCTCATACGGCCCGACGACCTGGCTGGCGCGCAGCACGACGATATGGCTGTCCGGCAGGAAGTTGAGCGTCGTCGGCGAGTCCGGGCCGGAGGCGAGCATCAACGTGCCGGTCTCGGCCACAGCCGCGAACACGCCGGTCAGCCCCACTTCATGGCTGCCGTCGCTGGGACCGCGCGTAATGGTCAAGGTCGGACGTTTCGACCACGGAATATCATCCAGACCGCGATCCGGCGCCATGCGCAGGCTGGCCGGCAGGTTCTCGTGCGCGAGATAGTCCGCGACCGCGTCCGGCACGCCATCGGCGGAGGCGACGCGGGTCACGGTGGCGTTCACCCCCTTGGCCTTGCTCTCGAACAGGTCGACCAGCGCCGCAGGATCGAGCTGGACCCGGCGGGGGATGATGCCGCGCGGCGGGGCCGCCAGCTTCGCCTCCAGCGCCGCCGCCGCATCGCCCGAAAGGGGGCCGCGGCCCAGCGACCGGCGGATGCTGCCCAGGATCGCGTCGCGTCCGCCGCTCATCGTTCGCCCGCCCGCCAGAGATCGTGGAAGGTGCGCCCCGCCGGCGCCGGAAGATCGCGATGCGCGGTCCATCCCCCCGCCAGCGGCAGCCGGCGGATGGCGCCGCCGCGCCCCAGCATCCCCAGCATCCGCGCCGCCAGCAAGGCGACCGAGCGATAGAGCCGGGGCCGCCGCGCGAAAAAAGCCCATGCGCCCAGCCCGGCGCGGGCGGCCGGCGGCGACAGATGCCGCTCATACTCGCGCTCGCGGTAATGCCGCATCATCTTGGGCAGCGGGATGCGCATCGGGCAGACGGACTCGCACCGCCCGCAGAAGGTCGAAGCGTTGGGCAGGTGGCCGGCCTTGTCGATGCCGATCAGGGTCGGCGTCAGCACCGCGCCCATCGGGCCCGGATAGACCCAGCCATAGGCATGGCCGCCCACCGCCGCATAGACCGGGCAGTGATTGAGGCAGGCCGAGCAGCGGATGCAGCGCAGCATGTCCTGGAATTCGGTGCCCAGCATGGCGCTGCGGCCGTTGTCGAGCAGCACGACATGGTACTCGCCCGGCCCGTCCGGGTCCTCCGCCCGGCGCGGTCCGGTGGAGACGGTGGTGTAGGAGGAGAATTCCTGCCCCGTCGCCGAGCGTGCCAGAACGCGCAGGATCTGCGCCGCGTCCTCAAGCGTCGGCACGATCTTTTCCAGGCTGGCGACAACGATATGCGCCTTGGGCAGGGTCTGGGTCAGGTCGCCGTTGCCCTCATTGGTGACGATGACCGAGGAGCCCGTCTCGGCGATCAGGAAATTCGCGCCGGTGATGCCGACATCGGCGTCGAAATAGCGCTGGCGCAGCATCTTGCGCGCCTCGGCCACCAGCGATTCCGGCTCGTCCAGCACGCGGTTCGGGTCGAGCTCGGTATGCTTCTCGCGGAACAGCTCCTCGACCTGGCTTTTCAGCACATGCACGGCCGGGGCGATGATGTGGCTGGGCGGCTCGTTGCGCAGCTGGATGATGTATTCGCCGAGATCGGTCTCGACCGGTTCGATGCCGTTCTTTTCCAGGAAGTCGTTGAGCGCGATTTCCTCCGCGATCATCGACTTGCCCTTGGTCACGGTGCGGGCATCCAGCCGCCGGCAGATCGCCAGCACCGCCTGGCGCGCCTCCTCGGGCGTGCGGCACCAATGGACATGGCCGCCCGCCGCCTCGACCCGGTCGGCATAGCGCTCCAGATAGAAATCGAGATTGGCCAGCACCTCGTTCTTGATGTCGCGCGCCTTGTCGCGCAGCGCCTCGAACTCGGGCAGACCCTCGGCGGCGGCGCGGCGCTTCTCGACGAAGCCCACCTTCATCATGCCCATGGCGCGCTGCAGCTTTTCGTCGGCGAGCGCGTCGCGCGACTGCTGGGGAAAGTTGCGGCTGGTCGGCTGCATGGATCAGCCCTCGCCGATCGCCGGCCGGTCGGTCATGCCGGCCAGCACCTCGGCCACATGGCGCACATGCACGGGCCGCCCCTCGCGCCGCATCTTGCCGGCGATGTTGAGCAGGCAGCCGAGATCGCCCGCGAGCAGCGTGCCGGCGCCGGTGGCGGCGACCGAGGCCGTCTTCTCGGACACCAGCTTGTTCGAGATGTCGGGATACTTGACGCAGAAGGTGCCGCCGAAGCCGCAGCAGATCTCCGCATCCGGCAGCTCGGTGAGCCGCAGCCCCTTGACGCTGGCGAGCAGGCGGCGCGGCTGGGCCTTGACGTCGAGTTCGCGCAGGCCCGAGCAGGAATCGTGATAGGTGACGGTGCCGTCGAAAGCGGCATCCACGCCCTCCACCTTCATCACATCGGTCAGGAAGGAGACCAGCTCATAGGTCCGCCGCGCGACGTAGTGGGCGCGGGGCGCCATCTCCGCATCCTCGGCGAACAGCACCGGGTAATGCTCGCGGATCATCCCGGCGCAGGAGCCGGACGGCGCAACGATGTAGTCGTAGCCCTCGAAGGCCCGGATCACGTCGCCGGCGATGGCGCGGGCATCCTTGCGGGCGCCGGAATTGTAGGCCGGCTGGCCGCAGCAGGTCTGCACCGGCGGCACCTCGACCCGGCAGCCCGCCGCCTGCAGCAGGCGCAGCGCCGCGAACCCGACAGCGGGCCGGAACAGATCGACGAGACAGGTCACGAACAGGGCGACGCGCGGCCCTTCGGCCCCTGCGTCACCGGCTTTGCGCTCCGCCATGGGCGGTGCCCCCTCCCTGGTATTTTCGCGTCAGAATGGTCGGAGCGGCGGCGTCTGGCAACTGCCGCGGCGTCGAATTCGTCGCTTCGGCGGCGTTCAGGCCGGCAGCGGCCGCGGCAGCAGCAGGAAGTAGCGGCCGCGGCTGCGCATCCGTCCGGCCTCGCGCAGCGCCGGCTCGCCGGTGCCCCAGAAGAAGTCGCCGCGCACCGCGCCCTTGATCGCGCCGCCGGTATCCTGGGCCACCATCAGGCGGCGCAGCGGCCGGTCGGGCGTGTTCGGCCAGGTCGTGTCCAGCCAGACCGGCGCCCCCAGCGGCATGAAACGCCGGTCCACCGCCATGCTGTGCCCGGGTGTCAGCGGCACGCCCAGCGCGCCGATGGGCCCGAGATCGGGCGACAGTTCCGCCGCCGACAGCTCGCGGAAGAAGATGTAGCGCGGATTGGCCGCGAGCAGCGCCATCGCCTCGCCTGGATTGGCGCGCACCCAGGCGTCGATGGCCGGCCAGCTCGCGCCGCCCTCCGGCAGCGCCCCGCGGTCGATCAGCACCCGGCCGATCGAGGCATAGGGCCGCCCGTTATCCGCGGCATAGCCGACGCGGGCGATGCTGCCATCGGGCAGGGTCAGGCGCCCCGAGCCCTGGACATGCAGCAGGAAGACCGAGACGGGGTCCGTGCCCCAGAACAGCACCGGTCCGCGCACCGCCCCGGCCTGGATGTCGCCGCGGGTGGGATAGGGCTCCAGGCTGCCGGCCATGACCCGGCCGGAAATCCGCTCCGCGGGGAGGTCGGCGCCGAACTTGCGCAGGTCGACGGTCACATGGTCGGCCGGGCGGCCGTAGATCGGCACCGGATAGCGGGCGTCGGCCATGCGCGAGGCGCGGAGCGCCGCCTCGAAATATCCGGTGAACAGGCCTTCGGCGCCCTGGTCGCCCTGGACCAGGAAGGGCTCGAAGCGGGTCTCGAAATACTGCCGGATCGCGACGGCATCGCCGGGGGGAACGCGGTCGGCCGCGGCGCAGGCCCCGGCCCAGAGCCCGCGCGGCCGGGCCGCCGGACCCTGGCCGACCGGCGCCGCGGGATCGCCCGACGCGATGCGCGGACAGGACCGCCGGAAGGCGGCGAACGCCGCCGGAAGGCTGTCCTCGCCCCAGCCGGGAAGCGCATCGAACCCGACCGGACGCAACGTCTCGGTCTCGGTTTCCGGCGTGGGCGCGGGCGTCGGGGCAGGCGCGGGCGGCGTCGGCGCACAGGCCGCAGCGAAAGCCGCCAGCAACAGCGCCGGAAGCCCGGCCCTGCGGCTGCGGCGAAAGCCGGCGGGACGAACCGATGCGGCGCTCAATTCGGGCTGCGGGTGCCGATAAGGACCCAGTTCGGATCCGAGGAGCGCGTGTCGCGCGCGAAGCTCCAGATATCCACGATCTCGACCGGATTGTCCGGATCGCCCTCTACCGTCTTGCCCTCGGCATCGCGGACGAGATTGATCTGATCGCTGACGATCTTGATCGTGACGACGGCCCGGCGGTCCTGCATCGCGGCCTCGACGATGTCGACGGCGTTGAATCCGACCAGCGTCGTCTCCTGCCGGCGGCCGGCCGCATTGCGTGCATCTATGGCACGCTTGAAGTTCGCAAAAACCTCGTCGTTCAACAAGTTGCGGAGGGTTCCTTCATCGCCTGCGGCAAAGGCCGCGACGATCATCTCGAAGGCGGCGCGCACGCCGGCCAGGAACTCTTTCTCCTCGAATCCCGGATCGGCGATCTTGATCTGCGCCAGCCCGGCGGCCAGCGGTGTCGCCGGAGCGGCGGCCGGTGCCTCGCCGCTGCGATCGGGCAGGGCGACGACATTGTCCTGGGCCTCGGCCGGTGCCGGCGCCTCGCGGCCCATCGGCCGGAATGGCCCGGGACGCTGCTGCTCGTTGCCGGTCCGCCGGCCGAGCACGCTGCCCAGCTTGAAGATCAGGAACACGGCCACCATCGCGAAAATGATGATGTCCAGATATCCGCCGCCCATCCGTCTCTCTCGATCCGCGCGCCCTATGTGACGCGCCATCAATCAGGCTAATTCAGGATACGCCGTCCCGCAACGCATGTGGCGGCGCGTTGCGCTTGCGCGACGCCAACCCTAGGTTAGGAAGCTGGGCGCCATCGGGCGCGCACAGCAACCGCCCCTGTCCGTTAGATAGGGGAGCAGCCTGCGAAGGGCAAGCATGGGCCTTATTCTTGCCGTCCTGTTCATCGGCCTGCCGATCGCCGAGATCGCGACCTTCATCCAGGTCGGCGACCTGATCGGGCTGTGGCCGACCCTGCTGGCCATCGTCGGCACCGGTGTCCTGGGCACGATCCTGGTGCGCATCCAGGGCCTGCAGACGCTGCGGCAGGTGCAGGCCAGCCTGGACCGCGGCGAGGCGCCGGTGGCCGAACTGTTCGGCGGGCTCGCCCTGCTTCTGGCAGGCGTGATGCTGCTGCTGCCGGGCTTCATCACCGACGCGTTGGGCTTTCTGCTGCTGATACCGCCGCTGCGCCGGTCGATCGGGGTCGCCCTGCTGCGCTGGCTGACGCGGGACGGCCGGATGCGCGTCTGGCGCGGCGGAGGCCGGGCGGACGGCCGCACGGGCGGCGTGGTGATCGACGCGGAATATGTCGAAATCCGCGACCCCGCCGATCCGGCTCCGCCGGCGCAACAATTGCCCGAGCAGAGACTGCCGGACGGCCGCGACGGGGACCGCCGATGATCCTGATGCGCCACGGCCAGTCCGAGTTCAACGTCATCTATGGCCGCACCAGGGTGGATCCGGGGCTGCGCGATCCGGGCCTGACCGACCTCGGCCGCGAGCAGGTCGCCGCCTCGGCCCGCGCCCTGGCGGAAAACCGGGTCGGGCGGACGGTCCGGCGGGTCGTCGCCAGCCCCTATCGCCGGGCCCTGCAGACCGCCGGCATCGTCGCCGAGGCGCTGGGCCTGCCGGTCGAGATCGACCCGACCGTGGGCGAGCGCGCGGCCTTCACCTGCGATATCGGCACGCCGCGCTCGGAACTTTGCCGGCACTGGCCCGACATCCGGTTCGACCATGTGGCGGAGGAATGGTGGCCGACCCCGGTGGAAAGCCTGGCGGCGCTGGAACTGCGCGGCCGGCGCTTCCGGACCGGTGCCGGAGTCCGGCCGGACTGGACCGAGACGCTGGTCGTCTCGCATTGGGGCTTCATCCGGGCGCTGACCGGGCATCCGCTGCCCAATGCCGCGATGGTGCTGTTCGATCCGACGGCGGCCGCACCGGGCGGCACCGTTGTCGATCTCGGCGATCCGTGTTAGCCAGCGGTCCCCTCGAACAGCGGCACCGGCCGCAGGACGGAGCGACGACATGAGCGACGAGAACGAGACCGGCGGCGATGCCGGAGCGGCCCAGGCCGGCGCCGGCGCACCGCCCCTGGCCATCCGCGCGCAGTACATCAAGGACCTCTCCTTCGAAAGCCCTGCCGCGCCCCAGGTCTTCTATCAGGGCAGCGGCAATCCCAGCGTCTCGATCCAGGTCAACGTCACGGCCGACCGGCTGGAAGAGAAGCTGTTCGAGGTCGTGCTGAATGTCGAAGCCCGCGCGGACACCGATGCCGGCGAGCCGGTGTTCGTCGTCGAGCTGGCCTATGGCGGCGTCGTGCAGGTCGGCGCCGTGCCGGATGAACATGTGCGGCCGCTGATCCTGATCGAAGGGCCGCGCCTGCTGTTCCCGTTCGCGCGCGCCGTGGTTGCCGACGTCACCCGCGACGGTGGATTCCCGCCGCTGATGATCGCGCCGATCGACTTCGTCGACATGTTCCGGCGGGGTCTGGCCGAAGGCGGTCCGCAGACCGCCTGATCGCGGCGATCCGCTACTGCGCCCAGACCGGATCGGTCAGGCGCTTGAGGAAGGCGGCATGCGCCGCCGCCTCTTCGGCCGTCAGGGCATGCGGCCGGGGCGCACGCTCCGGCCGCGCGGCCCGTGCCGCCGCCCGGGCCGTGGCGATGCTGGCCAGCGCCAGGTCCGGCTGGCGGCCCCCGACCAGTTCCAGATAGACCTCGGCCAGCAATTCGGCATCGAGCAGGGCGCCGTGCTTGGTCCGCGCGGTGTTGTCGATCTCGAACCGCCGGCACAAAGCGTCCAGGCTTGCCTGGGCACCGGGGAAGCGCGTGCGCGCCATCTGCACCGTGTCGATGGCCCGCTCGCGCGCCAGCGGCGCATGGCGGCCGCCGAGCAAGGCGAGCTCGGCATTCAGGAATCCCATATCGAAGGCGGCGTTATGGATCACCAGCCGGGCATCGCCGATGAAGTCCATGAAGGCGTCGGCGATGTCGGCGAAGACCGGATGCGTCGCCAGAAACGCCTCGGACAGCCCATGCACGTTGAAGGCTTCCAACGGCATGTCGCGCTCGGGATTGACATATTGGTGGAACACCCGCCCGGTCGGCAGATGGTTGACCAGCTCGATGCAGCCGATTTCGACCACGCGATGCCCGGATGCCGGATCGAGCCCGGTGGTTTCCGTGTCCAGCACGATCTCGCGCATGCGCTCGCTCCCCCCTCAGGGCCGGCGCCGGCGCCAGCGCGGCACCGGGCGCGGCGGCCAATGGCAGCCATCGGCGTCCTTGAGCAGTCTGACGACCCGGTGCAGCCCGCGCAAGGTCACGCGGCGGCCCAGGCTGGTGGGCACGATGAAGTCGGCGCGGCGGCGCTTCTTCGCATCCGGCATCTGCCGCGCCCGGATCTCGGCCAGCCGCGTCGCGGTCATCCCCGGCCGGCGCAGCACCCGGACCGCCTGGATCGCCGGCGGCGCCTGAACCAGGATCGACCGGTCGCAGCCCTTGTCGCCATCGGTCTCGAACAGCAACGGAATGTCGAGCACGACCATGCGCGCCCGGCGACGCGACGCCCGCTCCAGGAAACGGCGCTTCACCATGCCGACCATGGGGTGCAGGATCGCCTCCAGCCGCTTCAACGCCGCCGGATTGCCGAAGACCTGCGCGCCCAGCTTGGGCCGCTCGACCCGCCGCCGTCCGTCCGGCGTCTCCACCGTGCAGCCGGGAAAGGCGGCTTCGACCTGGGCCACCGCCGCGCCGCCGGGACCGAGCAATTGATGGATCGACGCGTCGGCATCGTGAATCGGCAGACCCATCCGCCGCAGCATCGCCGCGGCCGTGCTCTTTCCCATGCCGATGGAGCCGGTCAGGCCAAGGATGATCATCTGAGCGCTTCCAAAACGAATTTTCTTTGTTCTTCGGTAACTTCCGGGTCGCGGCCGAACCATTCCCTAAAGCCGGGACGACCCTGATGCAGCAGCATGGCAAGGCCGTCCACCGCCAGATTGCCCCGCGCCCGCGCCGCAGCCAGCAAGGGTGTCTCCAGCGGCGCATAGACAAGGTCGTTGACCACGGCCGCGACCGGCAGGGTAGCCAGATCGACCTCCAGCGGCGGCTCACCGGTCATGCCGAGGCTGGTCGAGTTGACGACCAGGGCCGCATCGGCCAGGGCTTCGCGATGCCGGTCCCAGGCCACCGCCTCGACCGGGCCGTCGAAACTGTCGGCCAGCGCCTGGGCCCGCTCGACGGAGCGGTTGACCACACGGATCAGCGGCGCGCCGCAATCCAGCAATCCGCCGACCACCGCGCGGGCCGCTCCGCCCGCACCGAGCACGACGGCCGGCCCCGCCGTCGCCGACCACGCGCCGCCGGCCTTGCGGCAACCCTCGCGCAGCCCTTCCAGAAAACCGAAGGCATCGCTGTTGCTGCCATGGATGCTGCCGTCGGACTGGACCACCAGCGTGTTGACCGCGCCGATCCGTCGGGCCAAAGGATCGACGATATCGCAAAGGCTTACGACGTGTTCCTTATGCGGGATCGTCACATTCACGCCGCGCAGTCCAAGGACCGGCAGCGCCGCGACGGCCTGGCGCAGATTGTCCGGATGGACGGGAAAGGCGATGTAGATGCCGTCGATCCCGTAATGCTGCAGCCAATAGCCGTGCAGACGCGGCGACTGGGTGTGCGAAATCGGCCAGCCGAAGATTCCGGCGACACGCGATTTGCCGGTGAGCGTCATGGATGTCCTATTCCGGAAGGGCGCCGCGGCCGCGCAGGAAGTCGAGCAGCGGCAGCAGGGGCAGGCCGAGAATGGTGAAATAGTCGCCCTCGATCCGGGCAAAGAGATGCGAACCCAGGCCCTCGAGCTGATAGGCCCCGACGGACTGGCAGACCCGGTCGCCGGCCCGGTCGAGATACCAGTCGAGAAAGGCGTCGCCGAACGGCCGCACGGTCATGCGCGCGCGGTCGAGATGCTGCCAGATCACGGACTCGCCCTGGACCACGCAAACCGCTGCCAGCAGTTCATGCATCCGGCCGCGCAAGGACAGCAATTGCCGCCGCGCCGCATCGCGGTCCACGGGCTTATCGAACCAGGTATTCCCGCAGACCAGCATCTGATCGGCCCCGATGACAAGCGCATCGGGGTTATGCGCCGCAACCCGCCGCGCCTTCAATTCGGCCAGGGTCTGCGCCACATCCCCCGCCGGCCTGCCTTCTGCGGCAAAGGCTTCCTTGACCTCGGACTCGTCGATCGCAGCCGGAACGCGCTCGACCGCGAGTCCGGCGCCTTCGAGAATTGCCGCCCGCGACGCGCTGGCCGATGCCAGGATGATGCGTTCGCCGGTCATCCGGCCGCCTGCGGATGCCGCTTGGCCATCAGTTGGAGAATCGCGGCCGCGGTCTCCTCGATGGATCGCCGGGTCACATCGATGATGGGCCAGTTGTTCTCGATGCACAGCCGTTTCGCGGTGATCACTTCCTCGCGGACCGTGTCCGGATCGACGTAATCGGTCTCGTCGCGCTCCGTCAGCAGGCGCAGCCGGTTCTTGCGAATCTGGATCAGCCGCTCCGGATCGTTGGTCAGACCGACGACCAGGGGTCCGCCGGGCTCGCGATCGATCCCCTCAAGCCCGTCCGGCAACGGAACCCCGGGAACGACGGGAACATTCGCCGCCTTGATTCCCCGATTGGCGAGATACATGCAGGTCGGCGTCTTCGATGTGCGGGAGACGCCGACGAGGATGACATCGGCATTCTTGAGCGTCCAGGTCGACTGCCCGTCATCATGCGCCATGGCAAAGGTCATGGCGTCGATGCGGTCGAAATACTCGGCGTTGAGGACATGCTGCCCGCCCGGCTGGCCCCGGCTCTTGAGCCCGAGATAGGCGGAAACCGTGGCGATCACAGGATCGAGGATCGGAATGCACGGAATCTGCAAGCGGCCGCAGCCTTCCTGAAGCGCCTGGCGCAGCTTGTCGTTGACCACCGTGAACATGACGATCCCGGGGTTTTCCGAGATATTCGCAAGGATCCGTTCGATCTGGTTCGTGGTCCGCACCAGGGACCAGTGATGCTCGATCGGCTCTATCCCCGCGAACTGGGCCATGCAGGCCCGCGCGACACTGTGCACTGTCTCGCCCGTGGCATCGGACACGAGATGCAGATGGAAGGGGCGAATGTCGGGATCGGTATCGTCGGCCGGAGTCATGCACAAAATTCCGGGACAAGGCTGTGGACAGAAAACGGGTTATCCCCCGTTGCGAAGCCATCCTGCCGATGGGTGAGGATATCCGGACGACGATCCAGACAACCGTCCAAGGCGGATCGATTTATCCCATGCCGGGGACGACTCGCAGACCATACGATCCGGCAACCGATCCATCCCCGGTTTCCGATGCGGCCGAATGCCATACGATCATGCGCTTTGCAGCGATCCATCCGGGCATCTATACACAGCCGGACGGATGTTGCACAGGGAACTGGGGACGAATTGCCCGCCTGCCGGTAATCCCCAGGACTCACCGCAATACAATCACTTCTACAAAGATATTTCTTTGAATCGATGAAGGAGAAGAACGGGTGAGCGACGGGAATAAGCCCCTGCTTCGTGCCCTGGCCGGAGAAGTTCTGCATCGGCCGCCCATCTGGCTGATGCGGCAGGCCGGGCGCTATCTGCCGGAGTACCGGCGGGTTCGGGCGGAAGCCGGCAGTTTTCTCGATCTTTGCTATACGCCGTCGGCTGCGGCCGAAGTCACGTTGCAGCCGGTCCGGCGGTTCGGGATGGATGCCGCGATCCTGTTTTCGGACATTCTGGTCATCCCGCATGCTCTGGGCCAGCAGGTGGATTTCGTCGAGGGTACGGGACCGGTGCTGGCACCTCTGCGGGATGCAGCAGCCGTGCTGCGTCTGGGAAAGCCGGATGATCTGACGAAACTGGCGCCTGTTCTGGAAACGGTCGAGCGGGTGCGGGCGGGCTTGCCGGCCACCGCCGCCCTGATCGGTTTCGCCGGTGCGCCCTGGACCGTCGCGACCTATATGGTCGAGGGCGGTTCCACCAAGGAATTCAGCGAGATAAAGAAATTCTTTCTGCGCGATTCCGAAGCGTTTCAGGTGCTTATCGACAATCTTGTCGAGGCGACGGCAGCCTATCTCATCGCGCAGGTCGAGCATGGCGCCGAGGTTTTGCAGATATTCGACACCCATGCCGGCGTTCTCGACGAAGCGGCCTTCCAGCGCTGGGTCGAAGAACCGACTGCCGCCATCGTCGCGCGGGTAAGGCAGCGTTTTCCCGCCGTCCCGATCATCGGTTTCCCGCGCGGTAGCGGAAGCGCCTATCCGCGCTATGCCGAAGCAACCGGCGTGACGGCGGTCGGTCTCGATACGGCGGTTCCGCTCGGCTGGGCGCGTGAAAACTTGCAGGCGCGCTGGCCGATCCAAGGCAATCTGGATCCCGTATATCTGCTGACAGGCGGTCCGGGCATGCTGGCGGCAGCGGATCGGATTCTGTCCGCATGGAGAGCCGGTCCCTTCGTCTTCAATCTGGGCCATGGAATCCACAAGGACACGCCACCGCAGCATGTCGCCGCCCTGATCGCGCATCTTCGCGCCGGATAGGAATGGACCATGGTCGAGGGCAACGGACCGCGGATCGCGGTGATCCTTTTCAATCTCGGCGGTCCGGACCGACCGGATGCGGTGCGCCCCTTTCTGGTGAATCTGTTCAGCGATCCTGCGATTCTGCGCGTGCCGGGCCCATTTCGCTGGATATTGGCGCGCCTGATCGCCGGGCGTCGCGCCGGCATCGCGAAAGGCATCTACGAGCAGTTGGGTGGAGGCTCGCCGCTGCTGCCAAACACCGAGGCGCAGGCGCGCGCCCTGGAAGCGCATTTCGAGCATGGCCAGGTTCGCGCCTTCGTCTGCATGCGGTATTGGCATCCGATGGCCGATGAAGTCGCCGGAGCCGTCCGCGACTGGCGTCCGGATCGCATTCTGCTGCTGCCGCTGTATCCGCAGTTTTCGACCACGACCACGGCCTCATCGCTGAAGGACTGGGATCGTGCAACCCGCCAGGCGGGTCTGTCGGCCGACACCGTCGCCTATTGCTGCTATCCGACCTTGCCCGGATTTGTCGCGGCGATAGCGGATCTCATTCGTCCGGCGCTGGCGGCGGCCCGGACAGACGGGCCGGTGCGCGTGCTGTTCTCGGCGCATGGTTTGCCGAAACGCGTGGTCGAGGGCGGCGATCCGTATCAATGGCAGGTCGAGCAGACCGCAGCAGCCGTCATACGGGCGCTGGACGAACCCGGTCTCGACCATGCGGTCTGTTATCAGAGCCGGGTCGGGCCGTTGGAATGGATCGGTCCATCGACGGATTCGGAAATCGAACGGGCGGGCCGGGAGCGCCGCTCGGTCGTGCTGGTCCCGGTTGCGTTCGTTTCGGAGCACTACGAAACATTGGTGGAGTTGGACGTCGAATACCGTCATCTGGCCGAACGCAGCGGCGTGCCCGGTTATCGGCGGGTTGCGACGGTGGGAACCCACCCGCTGTTCATCGAAGGTCTGGCAGGGATCGTTCGTGCCGCAGATTGCGCGTGCATCGGCATCTATTGCGCCGAGGGCGGACGCCTTTGCCCGGCGGCATGGGCCGGATGCGGGCTGCAACAGGAAGGACGATGAAATGGGGATCGAACTGTATCAATGGGTGAAAGCGGTCCACCTGATCGCGGTGATCTCATGGATGGCGGGGCTGCTCTATCTGCCGCGGCTGTTCGTCTATCACGCCGATGCCGAGCCGGGCAGCGCGATGTCCGAAACCTTCAAGGTCATGGAGCGCCGCCTGCTTCGCGCGATCATGAACCCGGCGATGATCGTGACATGGGCCGCCGGCCTGCTGATGCTGCATTGGAGCGGCGTCTGGACCGAGGGCTGGATGCACGCCAAGCTGGCCCTGGTCATCGGCCTGACGGCGATGCATATGGCAATGGCATCGTGGCGGCGTGCCTTCGCCGAGGATCGCAACCGGCGGCCGGCACGTTTTTACCGCATCGCGAACGAGGTCCCGACGGTGGCGATGATCCTGATCGTCGTCCTGGTCATCGTGCAGCCATTCTGATTACGGGCGGGGCTGCGACGATTTTCCCGACATAAGCGCTTGTGCCGGACCGGCGTTGCGCTATATTCCGCTGGCAGAGGGGTGATCGCTCGGATTACCCGTCGGTGCAGGTTTGCACCTGCCCCTTTTCTCTCAACATCCCTTCGCCACGTATCGTCCCGCCGGCTGGCGCCGTTTACGACACGGTATGGATATTGCCAGACCCGCGACTCGACCGCTGAGACGAATCCCAAAAAATCAAACAGTTGCAGACGGACATTGTCATGAAATCGGAAGAAATCCACCTCAGGGACCTCAAGCGCAAGTCCCCGGCGGAGTTGCTGGCGCTGGCGGAAGAACTGGAAGTGGAGAATGCGAGCGTTCTGCGCAAGCAGGACATGATGTTCGCCATCCTGAAGCAGTATGCGACGCGCGAGATTCCGATCATCGGCGACGGCGTGCTCGAGGTTCTGCAAGACGGGTTCGGCTTTCTGCGCTCGCCCGAGGCGAACTACCTGCCGGGGCCGGACGACATCTATGTCAGCCCCAGCCAGGTGCGGCGCTTCGGCCTGCGCACCGGCGATACGGTGGAAGGCGAGATTCGCGCGCCCAAGGACGGCGAGCGCTATTTCGCGCTGCTCAAGGTCGGGCAGGTGAACTTCGACAATCCGGAAAGCGTCCGCCACCGGATCAATTTCGACAACCTGACGCCGCTCTATCCCGACGAAAAGCTGAAGCTGGAGGTCGAGGATCGCGAGAAGGAGACGGGCCGCAAGGATCTGTCCTGCCGGGTGATCGAGCTGATCGCGCCGATGGGCAAGGGCCAGCGCGGCTTGATCGTGGCGCAGCCGCGCACCGGCAAGACCATGCTGATGCAGAACATCGCGCATGCGATCACACGCAACCATCCCGAGGTCTACCTTCTGGTCCTGCTGATCGACGAGCGGCCCGAGGAAGTGACCGACATGGCGCGTTCGGTGAAGGGCGAGGTCGTCAGCTCGACCTTCGACGAGCCGGCAAGCCGGCACGTCCAGGTCGCCGAGATGGTGATTCAGAAGGCCAAGCGCCTGGTTGAGCATAAGCGCGACGTGGTGATCCTGCTGGATTCCATCACCCGCCTGGCCCGTGCCTACAACACCGTGGTTCCCAGTTCGGGCAAGGTGCTGACGGGCGGCGTCGACGCCAACGCCCTGCAGCGGCCGAAGCGTTTCTTCGGCGCGGCGCGCAACATCGAGGAAGGCGGCTCGCTGACCATCATCGCGACGGCGCTGATCGATACCGGCAGCCGGATGGACGAGGTGATCTTCGAGGAGTTCAAGGGCACCGGCAATTCCGAGGTCGTGCTCGACCGCAAGCTGTCGGACAAGCGCGTGTTTCCGGCCATCGACATCCAGAAGTCGGGGACCCGGAAAGAGGAATTGCTGGTCGATAAATCGGCATTGTCGAAGATGTGGGTGCTGCGCCGCATCCTCACGCCGATGGGGACCTCGGATGCCATGGAGTTCCTCATCGAGAAACTCAAGCATTCCAAGAACAACAACGACTTCTTCGATTCGATGAATCAGTAGGATGAAGGCCTGGGCGTCGCTCCCCATGCCCGGACCGGCCCGCGCGATCGCTTCGCGCGGGCCGTTTCGTTTCCGGATCAGGTGAGCAGGACGGTCGAGCCCGTGGTCTTGCGGCCTTCCAGGTCGCGATGCGCCTGGGCGGCGTCCTTCAGCGCATAGGTCTGGTTGACCTCGATCTTCAGCCCCTTCGCCATCGCGTCGAACAGCACGCCGGTCAGTTCGGCGATGTCTTCCTTGGTGCCGGTATGGGTCGCCATGGTGGGACGGGTGAAGTAGAGCGAGCCCTTGGCCGCAAGGATGCCGGTCTCGAAAGGCTTCACTGGACCCGAGGCGTTGCCGAAGGACACGAAAAAGCCCTGCGGCGACAGGCAGTCCAGCGAATCCATGAAGGTATCCGCGCCGACGGAATCGTAAACCACCGGCACGCCCTTGCCGCCGGTGATCTCCTTCACCCGGTCCTTGAAATTCTCCCGCGTGTAGACGACGGCGTGATCGCAGCCATGCGCTTTGGCCAGTTCCGCCTTGGCGTCGCTGCCGACCGTGCCGATGACGGTGGCGCCGATCTGCTTCAGCAGCTGGCAGGCGATCAGCCCGACGCCGCCGGCGGCCGCATGGAACAGAACCGTCTGGCCTTTCTGCACCTTGAAGGTCCGGTAGAGCAGGTACACGGCGGTCATGCCCTTGAGCATCATGGCCGCGCCGGTCTTGTCGTCGACATGGGCGGGCAGCTTGACGAGCCGGAAGGCCGGCATGACCCGCTTCTCCGCATAGGCGCCGGGACCGCCGCCGGCATAGGCGACGCGATCGCCGGGCTTGAGGTCGGTGACGTCGGCACCGACAGCCTCGACCACGCCCGCCGCCTCCATGCCAAGGCCGCTGGGCAGCGGCAGTGGGTAGAGGCCGGAGCGATGATAGGTATCGATATAGTTCAGGCCGCAGGCGGTCTGACGCACCAGCGCGTCCTTCGGGCCGGGAGCGGCGGCGGGCACACTCTCCCAGCGCAGAACCTCGGGTCCGCCCGGGTGGTGGATACGGATGGCAGGGGGCATCTTGG